>CAIQIY010000589.1 GCA_903871975.1 uncultured Chloroflexota bacterium
CGCTGCCGCCGACGGCGACCGCACTGCCCGATGATGCACTGACGCGCGAGGCAAAGGTTCTTGATGCCATCTTCAATGGCTATCTCGATCAGCTGGCACAGATCGACTCGTTGCGGCGGCCGAATCTGACGATCGACGACTTCCGCGCTGCGATGCATGATCAGTTCGCCGACCAAGCGTTGGCCGAGGCAGTCCAGGCGCAGCTGATACCAGATGCAGGATTTGCCGCATCGGATCAGCCGCGGCAGTTGCGCACACGGCAGATCGCGTTGCGCGTCGATCCGCTGGCGACCGACCGCGACGCGGCGTTTGCGGTGCGGCTCGCCGACGCCGAAGCAATACGCGCAGAACTCGACGGTGGCGCCGATTTTGCGACAGTAGCGCGCGAGCGTTCCGACGATACGCGTTCGCGCGCGGATGGCGGCACGATGGCGGCATTCGACTGGTCGGGTGTGACGGACGACGGACAGCAGATCGATCCGGCATACCTCGAGATCGCACGTGGGCTCGCGGTTGGTGCCATCAGCCCGCCGTTCCGTACGACGTTTGGCTGGCACATCGTGCAGTTGGTCGAACATGTCGTCGACGAGCGGGAGGTGCAGCTCCGGGCGGCGCGATCGACCGCGTTCGAGACCTGGATCGCCGAGCAGCGCGAGCGTACGCCAGTCGAGCGCATTCCGACGCAAGTACCGACGCCGATCGCCGAGCCGACCGGAACCGCAGCGCCGTTGCCGACAGTCGATCTGGCTGCGCCACCGTCGCCCACGCCGCCACCATCGCCCACGCCATTGCCACTCGAGGGGGTGACTGCCACGCCCACGGGCGATTGAGCGGGCGGGCGGTTTCTGAGCGAGGGAGTGCGACATGCGCCGTTGGAGACCGCAGGCATCGAATAATCTGTTGATCGCGATCGCGCTGTTTCTGGCCGCTGCAACATCGGCGGCGGCCATCGGCAGCACGATCGCCGGGACGTTTGGCGGGCCGCCCGAGAGCTGGCAGATCAATCTGCCGGTGTATGGCCGCCTGGTGCTGACGCTGATGCTGACGCTGGCGGCGCTGGCGTTGTTGTATCGTGTGATCGCCGGGGCGACGCTGGTCTATGATGTCGATCGCAATGGTGTCTACATCGCGAACTTCTGGCAGAAGGTGACGATCCCGCTCCACGAGATTCGCGCCATCGATCAGGGGATCGACGGCGTGAATCTGCCGTGGGGTTCGGCGCAGGCGCTTGGGCATTACTGGGGAACGGCGACGTCGCCTGATGCGACGGTGCTGCACCTGTTCAGCAGTGTGCCCCCTGGCGACAGCGTGATCATCACGACCGAGCAGGGAGCCTATGCCATCGCCCCGGGCGATCTCGATGCATTCGTCCAGGACATCGAGCAACGCCGCAAGCTGGGCGTCACCAAGCGGCTGAGCCAGTCGGATGTGACATTCGGCTGGGGGCTGGGCGGCTTCGTCGGCGATGCGCACGTGCAGACACTGCTGACGCTGGCTGGCGTCGTGTGTGTGCTCGGCCTGGGGCTGATCGCCTGGGCATATCCATCGCTGCCATCGCAGATTGACATGCGCTTCGATGCGACCGGCGAGACGACGGGCCTGTTGCCACGCCACTCCATCCTCTACCTGCCAGCGGTCGCACTGGCAGTCGCTGCAGTGAATTTGGTGCTGGGGCTGCTGCTGTATCGCTGGGAGCGCCTGGCATCGCGCGTGTTGCAGGCGGCAACGCTGATCGCCCAGTTGCTGTTCGCACTGGCGATCCTGGCGATCGTCGCCTGAATGTCATATGGCCGGTCGTCTGCGCCGCCGATGCGGCATGGTGTGTTGTCGGGTGCGCATCGCGCGGGGCAGCATCAGGACGATACCTGGGGAGGTGCCGATGTCACGACTGTTGCGACGCCGCGCGATTGAACTGAGCGACTCGGGTCACGCACTGGCCAAACGGATGGCGGCACTCGGGTACCGGGTGACGCAACCACGCCTGGCGGTGCTCGATGCTGCAACGGCGCTGTCGGCGTCGTTCACCGCCGCCGAGCTCGAGCACTGGCTCGTCACGCAGCAGCGTTCGCCGGGCACGGCCAGCATCTTCCGCACGCTGAAACTGCTGGTCGAAGCCGGGATGCTCGAGCGCATCCACGGTGTCGATGAATGCCACCGGTACACACTCAGCGCGGGCCATGGCCATCGCGTGGTGTGCCTGGAGTGCGGCGCGCTGGCCAATTTCGAACAGTGCGCCCTCGACGGGCTGGTCGCGTCGCTCGAGCAGGCGACGGGATACCGCATCTCGCAACACCTGCTCGAGTTCTTCGGTCGGTGCCCGGCGTGTCAGCGCGGTGGCGTCGCCGCCTGATCGATCACCACCGGCTCGGCGGCGACGGCGGCGGGCGGTAGCGCTGCGGCGGCGCGGACACCGCGGACGGTATTGATGCCCCAGAGCAACAACGCGGTGGCGCCGGCTTCGTCGAGGCTGCCGATGAACGGCAACGCGTCGGGCAGCAGCTCGAGAAACCCGCCGGTCGGCGCGATGAGGTATAGCGCCCCGACTGCGATGCCAATGATTCCGGCGAAGGTGTTGCGGTGCTGAACATTCACGGGATCACCTCCTGTAGGTTCGAGGGCGCGACGCGCCAGCAGGACGAGCAGGCTGGCACCGGCTTCGTCGAGTTGCCCGGTGAATGGCAGCAGATCGGGCAGGAGCTCGAAGACGCCTCCGGTCGGGGCGATGAGATACAGCGCACCGGCGATTACACCGATGAGCGCACCGATCCGTCCACCTGTTCGTCTGGCCATGCCCCCGGTCCCTCCTCATGGGCTGCAGCTGGTGCCATGCAGGAATGTGACGCACGGCGCGGGCGATGGGTTGCAGCGGGAGCATGTGATGGCTGAGGCGGCGCGCTGGTCACGCTGGTGGTATCTGGTGGTTGCGCTGGGGGCAGTATTGCCGCGCGCGCATGACCTCGGGCGCTTTGCGACCGGTGATGAGCTCCTGTTCTGGCTGCCCCGCTCGCACCAGTTTGCCGCCGCGCTGATGGCGGGCGATTTCGCCGCTACGGCGCTGTCGACGCATCCGGGCGTGACGACGATGTGGTTGGGATGGGCGGGCATACGCCTGGGTGCAGCACTGGCGCAGGCCGGGCTGATCGGCTTGGATGCGCCGATGGCACTGCTGATGGTGCGCCTGCCGGCGGCGCTGGTGAATGCGGCCTGCGTGGTGCTGGGGTATGGGCTGCTGCGGCGGCTGGTGCCACGTGCAGCGCTGCTGGCGGCATTGCTGTGGGCGTGGGATCCGTTCATCGTGGCCTACAGTACCCAGCTGCACGTCGACGCGCTGATGGGCTCCTGGCTCACCATCAGCGTGCTCGGCATGCTGCTGGCGGCGCAGCGCGAGTGGCATGCCGGCTGGCTGGTGCTCTCGGCGCTGAGTGGTGCCCTGGCCGTGTTGAGCAAGTCGCCCGGCATGGTGGTGCTGCCGCTGGGCGGGCTGGTGGGTCTGCTGTGGCTGTGGCATCCGACTGGGGTGGCACCGGCGAGCCGCGTGGCACGAGCCAGGCTGCTGGGCCGCGCCGCAGCGCTGTGGCTGCTGGTCGCTGGTGCAACCCTGCTGCTCTGCTGGCCGGCATTGTGGGCCGCGCCGCAGGGAGTGTGGCAGCAATTGCGCGCCGGCGTCGAAGCCGAAGCCGCCAGCCCACACATGCGCGGCAATTACTTCCTCGGGCAGCCCGATGCCGCACCGGGCTGGTTGTTCTACCCGGTGGCTCTGGCGCTGCGCAGTACGCCGTTGTCGCTCGCCGGCATCGTGCTGGCAGCCCTGGCATGGCGCCACGCCACGCTGACCGAACGGCGTGTGCTGGCGGTGCTTGCTGCACTGGCGATTGGCCTGTGCCTCGGCCTGAGCCTGTTCGACAAGAAGCTCAATCGCTACATCGAGCCAGCCTTCGCTGCACTCGACATCCTGGCTGCGGTAGGCTGGCTGGGCATCATGCCACGGCGGCCACGCGGTACGACGCTGCTGATCGGCGCGCTGGCGGCCGTCAACCTCGCGGGGTGGCACCCCTACCCGATCGCTGCATTCAACCAGCTGCTCGGCGGCAGCCCCGCCGGCGCACGTACCTTCCTGGTCGGCACGGGCGAAGGCCTCGAGCAGGTGGCAGCATATCTGGGGACACGCGACGACATTGGTGGCGTCGTCACGGTGGCACCGATCGCCCGCACCGTCCAGTGGTTCATGCCGCCCGGCGCACGGGTGATCGATCCCGCCGACGAACAGCTGCCGCACAAAGCCGGCTACGTGGTCGTCTATCGCCGGCAGCTGCAGTTCACCCGCCTGCCCGGCCCGTATGCCGGCGTGTACCAACGCGGCGTCGCGCTGCGCACCTTCGCGATCCATGGCGTGCCGTACGCCTGGGTGTATCAGGTGCCACCCGCGACGCGCTATCGCTACGATGCCAGCTTCGCGGCGACGCTGCGGCTGGTCGGTGCCGAGCCAGTCGGCGCCGCACAACCCGGCGGTGCGCTGAGGCTGCAGCTGGTATGGCAACCACAGCAGGTGCCCATCGCGGCCACAACGGTGTTTCTGCACATGGTCGATGCCGCCGGTGCGCGCGTCGCACAGAGCGATATGCCGCTCGACACCGCCGACTGGGAGGCTGGTGCCATCGCTCGCAGCGAGTTTGCGCTGCCCTTGCCGGCCGATCTCGCCGCCGGCACCTATCAGATCTTCCTCGGCACCTATGATCCGGCGACTGGTGTGCGCTACCCGCTGGTGACTGCGGCCACGCTCGATCCGGCACGCAGCGGCGCCGATGCCTTGCCGTTGTTCGTGTGGAGCCAACCATGAACCCGACGCTCCGGCGTGTGCTCGCGTGGGGCAGCATCGCGCTCGCCGCTGCAGTGCCGCGCCTGCTCGATCTCGGCGGCTTTCTGACGGTCGACGAAGCCAACTTCTGGCTGATGCGCTCGGCGCGCTTTCTCGCCGCGCTCGAGCGTGGCGATTACGCTGCCACCGCGCTGTCGACGCATCCCGGCGTGACGACGATGTGGTCTGGTGCGCTGGGCATCCGGCTCGGCGACTGGCTCGCGGCGGCCGGCCTGGTCGGTCTGGACTATCCGATGTTCCTGGCGCTGGCGCGCTTGCCGGCGGTGCTGTTGCACATCGGTTGCATCATGGTGGGTTATGCGGTATTGCGCCGATTATGGAACGGTAGCAGCGCCTGGCTGGCAGCGGCCTTGTGGGCACTCGACCCATTCGTCATCGGGTACAGCCGCATATTGCACGTCGACGCACTCGCCGGCTCATTCATGACCGTCGCGTTGTTGACGGGGCTGCTGGCGGGGCGCGACGCGCGGCCAGCGCGCTGGCTGGTGCTCAGCGGCATCGCCGGTGGCCTGGCGATGCTCAGCAAATCCCCCGCACTCGTCCTCGTGCCGCTGGCACTGGTGCTGGCCGGCTGGCAGGTCGTCGGCGCCCGTCGCGCCCCGAACGCGGTCGCACGCGGTCTGATGCTCTGGGGCGGCAGCGTCGTGCTGACCATCGCGCTGCTGTGGCCAGCGTTGTGGGCCGACCCACTCGCGGCCCTGCGCTGGATCACCTCGGGTGTCGCCGACGAAGGCGCACAACCACACATGCTCGGCAATTTCTTCCGCGGGCAGCAGGACGACGCGCCCGGCTGGTTGTTCTACCCGGTGGCGCTCGCGGCGCGCACCACGCCGCTGACGCTGCTCGGCGTGCTGCTGTTGCCGTGGGCCTGGCGGCATGTCGCACCGCCACATCGTGGCGACCTGGCGCGGCTCGCGCTGTTCATCGTGGTGTTCGTCATCGCGCTGAGCGTGTTTCCCAAGAAGTTCAATCGCTACCTCGAACCGGCGATGCCAGCGCTGGCGATCATGGCCGCGGCCGCATATCCCGCCGCCATCCGCGGCCGCCATGCATCGGGCGTGCTCGCCGGCCTCGGGCTGTGTGCGGCGCTCAACGCCGCCACGTGGCATCCGTATCCGATCGCTGCGTTCAACCAGCTGCTCGGCGGTGCGCCGATGGGGGCGCGCACCTTCAGCATCGGTTGGGGCGAAGGCCTTGAGCGCGTTGCTGCTGCGCTCGCGACCCGCGACAACATTCGTGGCGTGGTGACGGTGACGCGGTTTGCCAGCAGCCTGGCGCCGTTCATGCCGGCCGGTGCTGCAGTCGCCCAACCCGATGCCGGTGCGTGGCCGAAACACGCTGGTTATGCCGTCGTGTATGTCTCACAAGTGCAGCGTGGCCTGCCCTCGCCACCGCTCGACGCGCTCGTTCGCGATGGTGTCCCGTGGCAGACGATCGCCATCCATGGTGTGCCATACGCCTGGATCTACCAACTGCCGCCACCGGTGGCGCTGCCGCGCGCCGCGCGCTTCGGCGACACACTGGCGCTCCTCGGCGCCGATGCCGGGCGCGTCGCCGCCGGCGCCTGGACCATGCAGCTCGTCTGGCAGGTACGCCAGCCGCCACCCGCCGATCTGATGCTGTTCGCCCACCTGATCGCACCAGATGGCACACGCGTGGGCCAGGCCGATCTGCCGCTGGAGCCGCGCGACTGGGCACCGGGCATGATCGCGCGAACGGAGTTTGCCGTCCCGTTGCCGGCAACGCTCCCACCGGGCTCGTATCGCCTCTACCTGGGGGTGTATCGCCTCGGGGATGGCCAGCGGCTGCCGCTGCACACCGCCATTCCGCTCGAGCCGGCACGCAGCGGCGCCGATGCCTTGCCGCTGCGCGATCTGGTGTTGCCGTGATCGTACCGCATCCCCCTGCAGTCCGTGCTGCCGGCCGACGTGGTCAAGGACTGCAATGCTCCACCGGGCTTCCTGCACTATATGAGCGCGGGGCATGGTGCCCTCACGAACGCCACCCCGCAGCCCGCGACGCAAAGCCGGATCGGTGCCACAGCACGCATTCGGTCCTATATCACGATTGGCCCAAATCAGCATGGCACACAGGTTGCCATCAGTCCGACACCCGGCTATAATGGGGCGGGCGAGGCGCGTACCGGCACGCGCCCTGGCGGCACGCCGGCCGCAGCCGGCCCATGCGATGGTGGTCTGATGCCTGACACGTTGACCTTAACCCCACTCGATGTCGGACGGCAACCCGGCACATCGCGTGATGGCACGCCGCGCGAGCGGCGCTACTTTGTCTGGACCGTCGGGTGCCAGATGAACATCTCGGATTCCGAGCGCCTCGAAGCGGCACTTCAGGGCGTCGGCTACGCACCAGCCGAACAGCCGGCCGATGCGGGGTTCATCGTACTCAACTCATGCAGTGTTCGCGCTTCGGCCGAAGAGCGCATCATCGGCAAGCTGAGCGAGGTCCAGCGGCTCAAACGCGAACGCCCCGAGACCACCGTCGTTCTCTGGGGATGCATGGTCGGCCCCGACAATCAGTCGATCTTCCGCGAGCGACTGCCGATGGTCGACCACTTTGTCTCACCATCGGCCGTCGACGCCGTCGTCGCACTGGCGCCCAATCCACGCTACCAGCTCGACGAACCGGCCCTGCCCGTCGCCGACTGGACGCACCCGCCGGTATCGGTTCACGTGCCGATCCAGTACGGTTGCAACATGAGTTGCGCGTTCTGCGTCATTCCGCTCCGACGTGGGCGCGAGCGCAGCCGACCGCTCGACGAAATCGTCGACGAAGTGCAGCGGATCGTGGCGCGCGGCGCACGCGAGATCACATTGCTGGGGCAGATCGTCGATTCCTGGGGGCACGACTTGCCGGGCCGGCCGGATCTCGCCACCTTGCTGCGTGCCGTCCACGACGTGCCGGGCCTGGCGCGGTTGCGTTTTCTCACCTCGCACCCGGCCTGGATGACCGACCGCCTCATCGAAGCAGTCGCCAGCCTGCCGCGCTGCATGCCCGAAATCAACCTGCCGGTGCAGGCTGGGCACGACGACATGCTGCGGGTGATGCGGCGTGGCTACACCGTGGCGCGCTACCTGAGCCTGGTCGAGCGCATTCGCGCTGCGATGCCGCATGTCGCCATGGTCACCGACATCATCGTGGGCCACCCGGGCGAGACGGCCGAGCATTTCGCCGGGACGCGGCAGCTGCTCGAGACGGTGCGCTTCGACAAGGTTCACATCGCCGCGTATTCGGCGCGCCCGGGGACACGGGCCGCGCTGCTCGAAGCCGATCCGGCGCAGGCCGTGCCCGAAGGCGAGAAGCAGGCGCGACGTATCGCGCTCGAGCAACTCCAGGAGCAGATCGCCACCGAGCGCAATCAGCGCTTCCTCGGTACCACCGTCGACGTGCTCGTCGAAGGTGAGCACCGCGGCAAGTGGCGCGGCCGGACACCGGGCAACAAGCTGGTGTTCTTCAGCCATCCCGCCGACATGACCGGGCAGCTGGTTCGCGTGCGGATCGACGCGACCGGGCCATGGTCGCTGCGCGGCAGCCTGGCCGAGGCGGTGTCAGACGCATGACTCCTACGACAGGGCCGGGTCGGATGCCACCATGGCAGATCGTGCTCGACATGCTGTTGGTCGCCGTCGCGACGGTTGGGCTGGCGACGGTGCTCACTGCCGGGCTGGTGGCCATGCGCGCCGGCAGCAGCGGATTGCCGGAAGCGTCGACGCCCATGGCACTGATGCGCCTGATCGGTGCGGATGGCCTGCTGGTGATCATCGTGGTCCAGAATGCGTGCTTCGCTGCGCTGCCGCTGATTCGTGTCGTCTGGTTGCGCCGCGAGCCGTGGTCGGCGCTGGGGTTGCATGGCGGGCAGCTCCTGCGCAACATCGCGCTCGGCAGCGGGTTGGGCATCGTCTTGCTGCTGCTGAATGGCCTGATCGGCGCACTGTTTCAGGCCGCGGGCGTCACGCAGAACCAGGCCCAGCTGTACCCGCTGTCACCGGGCGATCGCGTCGGCCAGCTGATGCTCTTCATCGGCGCCGCACTGTTGGCGCCGCTCGGCGAGGAGATCCTGTTTCGTGGCTACCTGTTCGGCGCCGTGCTGCAACACAGTCGCCTGCTGGCGTACCTGTCGAGCGCACTGGCATTCGCCCTGGCACACAGCCTCTCGGCGACCGAAGGGGTCGTGGTGTTGTTGGCGACGACGTTTGTGATCGGGTTGGTGCTGGCCGCGGCGCGCGAGCGAACCGGCAGCCTGGTGCCCGCAATCATGGCTCATCTGGTCAACAACGCTGTTGCAGTGAGCGCGCTGGTCGCATGTCTCGACAATCGCGTCGCCGCCTGGTGCCCGACCAGCTAGCAGCGGGCCGCGTCGCCTGAGCTGATGATCGGCCCGATCTACCGATCCGGATACTCTCCACACCCATGTTGCGCGATCGTCACAATCTACCGAAGGAGTGCTCGTTGGCCAGGCAAGAAGAAACGTTCCGCACGCGTCGCCGCCTGCAGAACCAGGCGATCGAATTTGCGGCGAATAACCAGTGGGCCGCAGCCGTCGAGGTGAACCTCCAGATTCTGGAGCTCGGTGCCGACGTCGACACGCTCAATCGTCTCGGCAAGGCATCGTTCGAGCTGAACCAGCTCGAAGCGGCGCGCGAGTACTACCGGCGTGGGCTCGAACTCGCGCCGAACAACCCGATCGCCCGCAAGAACATCGACCGCCTCGACGAGTTGCTCTCGCGGGCAGGGGCGCTGCCGGATCGCAGCAGCCGACCGCGGGTCGATTTGCGGATGTTCATCACCGAGATCGGCAAGACGGCAGTGACCCAGCTGATCGACGTCCCCCGCGGCCCGACCGCTGTCGTCATCGGCGAACGTGTCGAGGTGCGCCTCGAGGGTACGCGGGTGACCGTCGTGGATTCCGAGGGGCATGTCATCGGGCGCATCGAGCCGAAGCTGGCACAGCGCCTCGCGGAGCTGATGCGCGGCGGCAATCGTTATGTCGCCGCCGTGGCGCTGGTCCAGGCGCAGCGGATCCGGGTGCTGATCCGCGAGATGTACCAGGATCCCAGCCAGCGCGGGCGGGTGTCGTTCCCCGGTACGCTCAGCGAGGGGGCGATGCGCGGCTATCCCTCGGGGATCGCGGTCGACGAGTATCACGAGGAGGTGGAAGAGGACGAGTCGACCGACGAGGCCGATGTCGGCGACGACGACACCTTCCACTCGGAAGACGACGAGATGCGGCCGCTGGAGGAGCTTGAGTCGGACGCATCCGACGACGACGATTCGGGCGAGAACTGAGCAGCCCGGGCCGCGGTGCCCCGTCGGGTCACTGCGGTCCGAAGCGTTCGACGGCGCTCCACAGTGCGGTGCCGGACAGCGCGATGATGCCGAGCACGGTTGCGAGGCGCTCACTGACGGCCAGCACGTGGGGCTGTGCCCGCAGCGCCAGCGCGCACCATAGTGCGACTCCGGCGATCGGCAGGGGAATCAACCAGACGAACGGTGGGTCCTGGGCGGCGAGCCATCCCATCGAGGGTGCCGCCGCCAGCACCACATGTGCGATGCCACGCAGCAGGCGCAGGGCGTGGTGCGTCGGCGTGGCAGCGGCGGCCCCGCGCACCAGGCTGGGGGCTGCCAGCACCCACGCGCCATGGCCCAACCAGAAGCACACGTGGTGTGCCGGCGGTGCAGCCTCGGCGAGCACCCAGGCACCAGCCGGCACCAATCCGCCACCGCTGGTCGCCAGGCATGCCAGTGACAGCAACACGGCTGGGTATGCGCCGAGTGCTGCGCCGAGC
>CAIQIY010000590.1 GCA_903871975.1 uncultured Chloroflexota bacterium
GCACTGACCACAGACCATTCCAGTTGCGCCATTGTTGTGCTACACGCCACCAACATGCCTGGAACAAGGCAATCAATTCGTACCCAGCCATGTGCCGTGTACACTCGATGGTTTGCAGTTGCCCGCAAGCTCCGCCCATTGGCCAGCAGCAGGCGGAAGGTGGGGCGTACACCACTGAATACCCCACAACGCAGTGACCGAGGTTGACACCTGCTGGTCTCGGGGTCGTATGCTACGACCGTACCGGTAGCCTGTGCGGCCAGTGCATCAATGCGCATGCTGGTATGATCCGGCAGAAGAATCGCCGTCTCGCCAGCGAGGCAGCCAGACTCGCGCAGGTCGGACAGCATTGGCACGTGGCTGGTACGTCCCTCGACTGCGCGTGACAACTGTGATAATGCGATCACCGGCACGTTCAGCTCGCGCGCAAGCGCTTTGAGTCCACGCGAGATTTCACTGACTTCCTGTACACGGTTCTCGCTGCGACGCCCCTGCATCAGCTGGAGATAGTCGATCACCAGCAGATCAACGCCGCTCTGGGATTGTAATCGACGTGCTTTGCTCCGTACGTCGGTGATGCTCAGCGCGGGTGTGTCTTCGATGTAGATCGGCGCAGATGCCATGCGCCCCATCGATGCCATCACGCGCTCCATCTCGTCATCGCGGAGCTGGCCAGTGCGCAATCGGTGGGTATCGATGCCGGTATCCATCGATATCAATCGTTGTACCAGCTGCTCTCGACTCATTTCGAGGCTGAAGACGCCGACACGCGATTGGCTGACCATAGCGACATTGTATGCAACGCTCATGGCAAACGATGTGTTATGAACAATAATATCATTAGCAATGAAATTTGCAGCTTTTGGAATGCAAAGATCGTATACTTGATGAATGCCGATATATTGTCGTGAAATGATCGTATCCCAGATTACATCAGGTGATGGTGTGAGTTTTTGAGATTCTTGTGATTGCTCTCGTACCGTGCAAGGATTAGCCAAAAATGGGTCGATCAAATCAATGAGCCAAGTGTCCCCTGAAATATGGCGAATTGATGAAACAATTCCGATTCGAACGCATACGTGCTGAATATCTGCTGCAAGCTCGGCACCATCGATTGACACATGGAGACGCACATCATCTTCATCCGAGTGGCGTCGACGCGTGACGCGAACAATCGCGCGCAGCAGTGCGATCAGTGCAGCGACCGGCCAACGCCAGATGGCTGGGGGGATGCGCCGGGGGCCGGGGAGTGCTGTACCGACGAGCGCGAACCACCACGCCAGGACCGGATCGTGCTCGATGACACAGGTTGGTGACGTAGGGTATGCGTGATCTGTGGCGCCGACCAGCGTGGGCTGCGGGAAGCAGCGGGCGATGATGAGTCGGACGTCTCGTTCGGCCGCTCGGGGCAGCCCGACGAGGTGCAGGCGCCCCGCGACGATCTGGCCACCCATGAGGATGTAGCCTGCCAGGCGAGCCAGCTCTGGGGTGATCGTCGTATCGTCCCCGATGCATGCGAGTTGTCGTGGGATGCCGATTCGGTCGCCTACTCGCAGGTGGTGCAACGGAACCCAGCCGATGGGCGTGAGGAAGGGATGATGGGGTGTCACGTCGACGACGCGCCCACTCCGGGTCGTGACACGCATGCATGGTTGTTCACCGCTGTCGATCCACTCGCTGATCGCCATGTGCTGCATGCCGCCGGTTGCATTCATGCCCCAGATCACTCGCCGCTGTTGTCGTACC
>CAIQIY010000591.1 GCA_903871975.1 uncultured Chloroflexota bacterium
CTCGAGATCGCCCGCGAGATGGAGCGGCGCTGCCCCGACGCCACCATGCTCAACTACACCAACCCGATGGTGATGCTGTGCCGCGCGCTCCAGCACGAAACCTCGATCAAGGTCGTTGGGCTATGCCACAGCGTTCAGGGTACATCCGAGATGCTGGCACGCTGGATCGGCGCACCCTACGACGAGATCACCTTTCTCGCCGCCGGCATCAATCACATGGCATGGTTTCTGCGCTTCGACTGGCGCGGGCGCGACGCCATCCCACTGATACGCCAGGCGATTCTCGAGCAACCGGCGATCGCCAACGAAGAACAGGTGCGCAACGAGCTGTTCCTGGCGCTCGACTACTACCCGACTGAGTCGAGCGGGCACCATTCGGAGTACAACTGGTGGTTTCGCAAGCGTCCCGATCTGATCGAGCGGTACTGTACCCACGGCACCGGCTGGAACCCCGGCGCGTACGCGGCGATCATCCGCTGGTACGAATCGCGCGAGGGCAGCTGGCGCGACGAGGCGCGTGCCTGGTTCGCCGCCGAACGCCCGATCTCGCTGGCGCGCGGCCATGAATACGCGGCATCGATCATCAATGCGCTACGGGGTGGCGAGCCATTCGAATTCAACGGCAATGTCGCCAACACCGGGCTGATCAGCAACCTGCCGGAGGGCGCCTGCGTCGAGGTGCCGGTGTGGGCCAGCCGCCAGGGATTGCGCCCGGTGCACGTCGGGCCGCTGCCGGCATCGGTCGCGATGCTGACCAGCCTGACTGCGCAGCTCGAAGAGCTGGCGGTGAGCGGAGCACTCAGCGGCGATCCGCGGGCTGTCTATCAGGCGATCGCCCATGATCCGCTCAGCGCGGCGGTGGCATCACTGGCCGAACTGCGCGCGATGGTCAACGAGCTGTTCGCCATCAATCGCGAGTATCTGCCACAATTCCGTCACTTCAGTGTCTGATGGGAGGGACGAGCATGAATCTGGCGCGTTTGGCCGAGCGCTTCGGCCTGGCTGACAAGGTAGCACTGGTGACCGGAGCCAGTGGCGGGATCGGCGCGGCGATCGCTGCCGGCCTGGCCGATGCCGGGGCGCATGTGGCGCTGCACGGCCGCTCGGCCGAACGGCTGGCCCACACCGCAGCAGCGATCAGCGCCGACGGCGGGGTGTGCACGCAGCACCTCGCCGACCTCGCCGAGCGCGATGCGCCGGCAGCACTGGTCGCCGACGTCGTGGCACAGCACGGGCGGCTCGACATCATCGTGAACTGCGCCGGGCTCAACCGGCGCATGCCGATCGCCGATGTCACGCAGGACGTCTACGACTTCATCATGGACGCCAACCTGCGATCGGCGTACTTCCTCAGCCGCGCCGCGTTGCCACACCTGATCGCCGCGGGGGGTGGCAAGATCATCCACATCGGCTCGCTCACCTCGAGCATCGGCTTGGCCAATACCTCGGTCTACGGCATGACCAAGAGCGCGCTGGCGCAGCTGACGCGCACACAGGCAGTCGAATGGGCCCAGCACCACATCCAGGTCAACTGCATCGCCCCAGGCTTCATTCGCACCGACCTCACGGCGTCGCTGTTTGCCGACCCGGCCCGCGCGGCATGGATCACCAGCCGCATCCCCGGCCACGAGCCCGGCGTCCCCGAGGATCTCGCCGGGCTCGCGGTCTATCTCGCCGCCCCGGCATCGCGCTATACCACTGGCCAGCTGTTCTTCGTCGATGGTGGCTTCATGGCAGGCAGCCCATGGTGAGACGATCGTCGAGACCGGCGATCGTCGAGACTGCGAGTTCGGCATGCGCCTCGCCCAGGTGCTCAAGCTTCCCTCGATGTCGCGTGTGACGCTGGTGCACAGCGCCCAGACCGAATCCGAGGTGCGCGGTGTGCACATCGTCGACTTTCCCAACCCGGCGCCGTGGGTGCGTGCCGGGCAGGTGCTGCTCACCACCGGCTATGCGTGGCCCCGCGACGACCACCTGCAGCGAGCGATGGTGCATCAACTCGCCGACTGCCGCCTGACTGCGCTGGGGCTGGCAGTGCCCGGGTTCTTCGAGCGCATGCCGCAGGCGGTCCTTGATGTCGCCATCGAACGCGGCTTGACTCTGTTCGAGATTCCGTGGATCGACTCATTCGCGCGCATCGTCGAGGAGATTCATGGCGCGATCATCGCCGAGCAGTATCGGGTCATTCAGCGCTCGGAGGAGATCCATCGCAGTCTGACCCATGCCGCCGTCGAGGCAGCCACGCTCGAAGACCTGATGCGCGTCGTGGCGCGACAGCTCGGACACGCGGTGTCGTACGACGACATCACCGGGCGCGTCGTCGCCCGTGCGCCGACGTTGGGGTCGGGGCACACGCCCGAGGCCGCCCAGGATGCCGCATACCAACATTGGTTGATCGAACACGGCTACCTGCAGCGGATGCAACGTTCGATC
>CAIQIY010000592.1 GCA_903871975.1 uncultured Chloroflexota bacterium
CACTGCGGCGACGGGATCGATCGCGGGCGGGCGGTCGTTCACCACGCTGCAGAACACCGGCTACTTCGCGACGTGCCGCTATGTCGGCTCGGCGACGATCACCGGGCCGGCCGGCTCGAAGCTGGTCGCCATCGTCAACGAGGTTGCCTCGACGGCCGACTCGCTGATGACGTATGGTGGCGTCAACCAGTAGACTGAGCCCAACTGATGTGCTCGCCGACGACGAGCGTGGTGGTGCGCCGCCGCGCTCGTCGTCGGCATTTGCACTGCATCACATGACTGCTGAGCGCGATGGGGACTTGTGCTATAGTGTGACGGTGTGCGGGGCCGGTGGCAGTGCACCAGGCCGCGCGGAGCGATGCGGGGCGCCCGAGGATCATGACCGAAGAGCGGCAGCTGAGCGAGCGCGAGCGCGAAATCCTGCGATTGATGGCGACCGGAGCGACGAACCAGCAGATTGCGGTCGAGCTCGGCATCAGCATCAACACGGTCAAGGTGCATCTGCGCAACATCTTCGCCAAGATCGGGGCCCGATCACGGACCGAGGCGACGATGCATGCGGTGCGCAGCGGGATCGTCGACATCGCCACCAACGCACGAGTGGCGCCTCCCCAGTCTGTTCCGACGCCCTCGCCGTCCGCCGTGGCGGCTCCGGCACCCGGCGGCACTCGGCGCCAGCGCCTGATCCTGGCGATCGCAGCGATCAGCGTGGGGGCGGTGATCGTCGCGCTGCTGGTCGTCGCCAATGGCCAGGGGCGCGCGCCGCTGCCCGCGACACAACCAACCACCGAAGTGCTGCTGGGGCGCGAGACGCTCTCGTGGTCCGAGATTCCGTCACTGCCTGATGCCCACGAGGGCGGCGCAGCCGTCACACTCGATGGTCGGATCTACGTGGTCGCCGGTGCCACCGACGCCGGCGTGACTGCAGCACTGTGGCGCTATGATCCGGCGAGCCAGACATGGGCAGCGCTGGCCGGCAAACCAACGCCTGTACGCGATGTCCGGGCAGCCGTTCTGGGGGGGCGCATCTTCATCCCCGGTGGGCTGACCGCGGCTGGCGTGCCGTCGGATGTTCTCGAGATCTATGATCCCCTCACAGGAGAGTGGGCGGCCGGCGCACCGCTGCCGTCACCACGCAGCGCATATGCCCTCGCCGTCGTCGAAGGTCGCCTGTACCTCTTCGGCGGTCGCGATGCCCAGACAGCACGAGCCGAGGTCTTCGCCTATGATCCGGCGGCTGATGCGTGGCAGACCCAGACGGCGATGCCGACGGCGCGCGCATTTGCTGATGCCGTGGTGGTCGATAGCCGCGTGTATGTGCTGGGTGGCGAAGATGCCAGCGGTGCACTCGCCACGAATGAACAATACACACCTGCGGCCGAAGGTCGCCAGTCATGGGCCGCACTCGCTCCGATGCCGTTCGCGCGCAGTCGCTTTGGCGCTGGCCCGATCGCGAATTTTGTCTTTGTCATCGGGGGTACCGATGACCCGACGGTGCTGTACTATGATGTTCGCATCGATCACTGGCAGATCTCGGCACCAACCCGTGTCGCGGTTGGTGACTTTCCGCTGGTGGTGGCGCGCGATAACGTGTTGTTTGTCGCCCAGAATGCACGTGACCTGCGTCAGCGCCAAGCCTACGAGATGCGTTTGCTCTATACCGTCACGATTCCGGCACCTTGATTGCGTCAGCATGATGCGTGTGCTGTGATAGTCAGCGATACTACAGGAAGGACGAGAGATACAGTCGCATGAATGATCTGGAACGTTATTTCACGGACAATACTGGCCGGCTCATTCATAAATGGTGGCACTATTTCGAGATATACGAACAATATCTCGCTCGATATCGTGGAACACATGTAGTCATCGTCGAGTTTGGTGTTTCACAGGGTGGATCGCTTCAAATGTGGAAGCATTACTTTGGTCCAAATGCATTGATTTATGGTATCGATATCAATCCACACTGCCTCAGACTCGCAGAACCACAAATTGAGATCATTATCGGCGATCAGAGTGATCGACAGTTTCTTTCGACACTTCGCACTCGTATTCCTCATATTGATGTTTTGATCGATGATGGTGGACATACGATGCAGCAGCAACTTGCTACATTCGAAGAATTATATCCGCATGTACATGCAAATGGCTTATACATCTGTGAAGACATCCACACATCATACTGGTCTAGTTGGGGTGGTGGATATCGTCGTTCAGGGACGTTTATTGAGCGTATAAAACAATTGATCGATTCATTACATGCATGGCATTCTCTTGACCGAAAGCGCTTCACCATCGACATGTTTACTCGTTCACTCCATGCCGTTCATGTCTATGACAGTGTGGTGGTGCTGGAGAAGCGGACAGTGTCACGTCCGTATCATCGACGTACAGGGACGCGAACCATTCCCGATTACCGTCCTTCGGTAGGCATCGTGCAGCGTCTCATCAATGCAGCACACCATGGGCTACGGCTGCTCGCTGATCGGTGGAGAGCAATGTCAGGAGGAGCGGATTGACTGAGTGTGAGCAGGTGGCGTCGGTGTTGGTACTGGAATCCCCTGAGCCGCGCGTTTCGATCGTGGTGCCGATCTACAACGAAGTGGAGAGCATCCCGCAGTTGTATGCCCGGCTCACTGCCGAGCTAGCGCAGCTTGGTGTGACATACGAGATCATCGCCGTCGATGATGGCAGCCGTGACGGGAGCTATGCGCTGCTGAGCGAACTGGCGTCGCACGACGTACGACTGCGAGTAGTGCGGTTTCGCCGGAACTTTGGCCAGACTGCCGCGTTTTCGGCGGGCTTTGACCGGGCGCGTGGTCAAGTGGTGGTGACGATCGACGCCGATCTGCAGAATGATCCCGCAGATATTGGCGCATTGCTCGCCAGGATCGATGAGGGCTATGACGTCGTCAGTGGCTGGCGCGAACGCCGTCATGATGCGTTCATCAACCGGCGATTACCATCGATGATCGCCAATCGTCTGATCTCGTGGGCGACCGGCGTGCATCTGCACGATTATGGGTGCTCGCTCAAGGCATACCGCACCGAAGTGGTGCGCGGCATCAAGTTGTACGGTGAGTTGCATCGGTTCATCCCGGCAATCGCCAGCTGGCAGGGCGTCGCTGTCGCCGAGTTGCCGGTACGCCATGCCGCACGGCAATATGGCACGTCGAAGTACGGCATCAGTCGCACACTCCGCGTGCTGCTCGATCTCCTCACCGTCAGGTTCTTGCTGAGCTACGCGACGCGGCCGATGCAGGTGTTTGGATTGTTCGGCTTTCTGTCGATGGTCGCTGGTGGCATCATCGGCGTCTATCTGACGTGGATCAAGTTCGCACTGGGTGCCGAGATTGCTGATCGGCCGTTGCTCTTGATGGCGATCCTGCTGATCATCCTGGGCATTCAGTTTCTGAGCATCGGATTATTGGGCGAGTTGATGGTGCGCACCTATTTCGAGACGCAGTCCAAGCCGATCTATGTCGTTCGCGAAGAACTGAATCAGGTGCCGGCGAAGCTGTTACCGCATGACGGACGCGCATGATGGCTGTCGGCGGTGGGCAGTTGCAATGCAGCGACCGAGGGTGTACACCATGCCATCATACCGGGCGCCACACGATCTTGCCACACTGGTCTGACAATGCTGCCCATCGCACGGGCATCTGGTATTGGCAGTGTTCCGCCTCACCAGCCAATGGCGCGGAGCAGCTGAATCAGCGCGAGCAGGACGAGTACCGCCCCGGGCGCCAGGCGCACAACGATGTCGGCGGCCCGGCGCATCGATGGACTACGACGGCGCTGACTGGGACGCGGCAATCGTTGGCCACGCCAGAAGATATCATCGCGCATGGTGGCCGGTGTGGATCGCTGCAGATCACGCCACGTGGCAACCAGCACGGCGATGCCGAGTATCGCGAGGACGCTGGCGCTGAGCGGCCAAGCCAGCTGTCTTCCGCTGGTGAGCACCACCAGTGCGATGAATAGTACGGCCCAACGCCAGGGTGTCACACGCATCATCCTTTCCCGTTCCTCCACCGTGTGATTGCGCTGACGCGCTTCACGGCACCGACGCCCCGCGCTATCGCTGGGACCCGCTGCAGAGTGTAGCACAGGCGTCGTTGCCGCTGGTGCCGACACGCATGATGTCCCTGCGGTGGTATGGTATGCCTTGTTGATGACGGTCAATGTCGGTCGCGGGCTCCACCGTGGG
>CAIQIY010000593.1 GCA_903871975.1 uncultured Chloroflexota bacterium
CCCGATCGTCGGAGAAGGAGTGGCCGATGTCGCGCATCCTGTCGATTCCCTCGTACCGAGGTGGTACCGGCAAGTCCACCTCCACCGCCAACCTCGCGACGCACCTGGCCGCCCGTGGCCTCACGGTCGGCATCATCGACACCGACATCCAGTCGCCCGGCGTACACGTGCTGTTCGGCATCGAAGAAGACGACATGGTGTACACGCTCAACGACTACCTGTGGGGCAAGATCGCCATCGAGCAGGCGGCGATGGATGTCACCAATCGTGTCGGTGGCCGTGTCAGCGGGCGCATCCTGCTGGTACCATCGAGTGTGCGCACCAGCGAGATCGCGCGCATCCTGCGCGAAGGGTACGACGTCGGCCTGCTCAACGATGGGTTTCAGCGGCTGCTCGACGAACTACGCCTCGATGTCCTGATCATCGACACCCATCCGGGCCTCAACGAAGAGACACTGCTGTCGATCGCGATCTCCGACGTGCTGGTGATCATCCTGCGCCCCGACCAGCAAGACTACCAGGGCACCGGCGTGACGGTCGAGGTCGCGCGGCGGCTCGAGGTGCCTGATCTGCTGCTGATGGTGAACAAAGTGCCACAGAGCTTCGACGTCGGTGATGTCACCGCGCAGATCGCCGAGATCTACGGCGCCGAGGTCGTGGCAGTCCTGCCGCATTCCGACGAGATGATGACGCTGGCGAGCGCCGGTATCTTCGTGCTGCGCTATCCCGATCATCCGATCACTGCCTCGCTCCAACGGGTAGCAGCACGCATTCTGGCGTAACAGGAGGCCGCGATGGTCGAGCAGATGCTGGCGGCAATTGATGCCGATCCGACCGATGGTGCGCTGTCACTGAGCGGCGCGGCGATGCTGCCGACACCGCTGAGCACCCTGCTGGCGGCGATGCTGCGCCGTGGCTCGTTGGAGACACACGAATGCCACGACGTCCTCGGCGTCGGCGACATCGATGGCGCGCGCGTCATGCAACGGCTGAACGAACGCGGCTGGGTGGTGGCCGAACCATTCGCCGCCGCGGTGCGCTACCGGGTACGCCTGGCGCGCAAGTCGGGGGCGGACTCGGCGGGCTGGACGCGCTCGCTCGAGGAGTGAGCGGCTGGCGTTGGGCCGGGCAGCACAGCATGCACTGCCGGACGCTGTCGGCATCCGGACCGGGTTCGCTCGCAATGCGCACCATGCAGCTGCCTCCGGCCATGATTGACACCCGTGGTATTATGGTAGTCAGAGCGATGATCGTCAACCTGCGCACCTGCGACGACGGGCAGACGCGCATCTGAGCGTGGTCGGCTGGTCGGGATTCGAGCATTCACGGCGAAGGATTTCCATGAGGCAGGTACGACACAGCATTCCAGCTGAAGGTGCGGGCCTCCCCGGCGATGCGCACACCGGCGCGTTGCTGGGGTGGTTGCGCAGCCTGCTGGCGTGGCGTGTCGACGTGACGCGCGAGGTCTATGGGCCTGCGGCCGATGATGCCTACCGTGGCCTGTACATCGCCGACGACGAGGCGGTGCGCCTGGGAGCCGACTGGCCCGAGCTTCCGGCAGCGCTCATGGCGCGGCGCTACGAACTCGCCCACGAGCGGCGCGCGATCGAGCGGTTGGCACAGCCCGATGCGCCGCTGGTGCGGCTGGCGCGATTGTTCACCCTCGACGAATTCGCCCGCGACGTCGTGCTGCTGGCGTTGGCACCCGAACTGGACCCACGCTACGAGAAGCTCTACGCCTATATTCAGGACGACGTGACGCGGCGGCGGCCGACCGTCGCGCTGACATTGCAGCTGTTCGCCATGCACGGGCCGACGCGCGACCACTTCGGTACCTTTGCGCCAGCCGCCCCGTTGCGCCGCCATCAGCTCATCACGCTGCTCGACGACAACGCACGACAGCCGACGCTGCCGTCGCAGGTGATCAAGCTCGATGAGCGGATCGTCGCCGAGCTGCTCGGCCTCGAGGCCATCGACGAACCGCTGGCCGGCGCGGTGGCGACGAGCCGGCCGGAGCGGACACTCGACGCGCTGGTGTTGCCGGCCGACCTCGTCGCGCAACTGCGGCGCATCGGCCATGATCGGGGTAGCGGTACCGTGCTGGCGTTGCAGGGCAGCTATGGCAGCGGGCGCCTGGCGATCGCTGCGGCGTTGTGCGCCGAGTGGCGCCAGCCGCTGCTCGACGTCGATCTCGTGCGGCTGCTCGATCGCGACGACGAGCCGTGGCAGGTGATGCGGCGCATCGGCCGCGAGGCACGGCTGCGCGGTGCCGCGGTGTTCTGGCGTGGCGCCGATCGTTGCCTGGGCGATGATGCCCGCCCGGCCTGGCGTGCCGCATTCCTCGACGTGCTCGACGATACGCCCGGCTGCAACATCATCGCCCTCGAGCGCGCATGGGAGGCGCGCGGCACATTACGGCGCGCCACCTTCCTGCGCATCGAACTACCCGCGCTCAGCTACTCGGCGCGCGAGCAGGTCTGGCGTGACCGGCTCGGCACGGCTGCCCCCGACGCCTCGGCGCTGCGGACGCTCGCCAGCACGTTTCGCCTCACGCCCGGCCAGATCCGCGATGCCGCCGCGATGGCGCATGCCCTGGCACACTGGCGTGCCGGCGATGTACCGCTCGATCTCGCCGTGCTTCAGGCCGCCTGCCGCGCCCAATCCAGCGGCCGCCTCAACGCGCTGGCCCGCAAGATCGCCACCACGTACACCTGGCGCGACATCGTGCTGCCCACCGACCACGTCGTTCAACTGCGCGAGATCTGCCTGCAGGTGCGCCAGCGGCGCACCGTCCTCGAGGCCTGGGGCTTCGATCGGCATCTGGCGATGGGCAAGGGCGTCAACGTGCTGTTCGCCGGCCAGTCGGGCACCGGCAAGACGATGGCTGCCGAGATCATCGCCGCCGATCTCGGCCTCGAGTTGTACAAGGTCGACCTCGCCAGCATGGTCAGCAAATACATCGGCGAGACCGAGAAAAACCTCGATCAGGTGTTCGCCGCAGCGCGCGAAGCCAATGCCATCCTGTTCTTCGACGAAGCTGATGCGATCTTTGGCAAGCGCAGCGAAGTCAAGGACGCCCATGATCGCTATGCCAACATCGAGGTCGGCTATCTGCTCCAGAAGATGGAAGAATACGACGGCGTCGTGATTCTGTCGACCAATCTGCGCAAGAATCTCGACGATGCCTTCATTCGGCGGCTGCACGTCGCGATCGACTTCCCGTTTCCCGAAGATGCCGATCGCCAGCGCATCTGGGAGCACGCGTTTCCGGCCGATGCGCCGCGCGCTGCCGATCTCGACCTCGCGTTCCTCGCGCGGCGGTTTCGCATCGCTGGTGGCAACATCCGCAACGTGGCGCTGTTCTCGGCGTTTCTCGCCGCCGAAGATGCATCGGTCATCACGATGCGCCACGTCGTGCTGGCGTTGCGTCGCGAGTATCAGAAGCTGGGCAAGCTGATCACGCCGGCCGACTTCGGCGAGTACTACCGGCAGCTCGAGACGCACGCGCCGGCAGGCGCCTGATGCGCTCCACGGAGGAGGACGACCATGGCTGAACGTACCCCAGACGAGACGCGCCTCCAGCGACGGCCGCAGTCGCGGCCTGATCGCGGTGGTGATCGGCCGGCGGCGCATCCGCTGCTCCAGTTGCAGCGTCAGCTCGGCAATCGCCGGTTCGCCGGCATGCTGCAGCGCGCAGCCGTGGAAGACGACGAGCTGCAGATGGCGCGGGCAGATCGCGTGCAGCGTGCAGCCGTGGAAGACGACGAGCTGCAGATGGCGCGGGCAGACCACGTGCAGCGTGCAGGCGGGCCAGAAGAAGAAGAGCTGCAGATGGCGCGGGCAGACCACGTGCAGCGTGCCGAAGTCGGGCTGGCGGGTGGCCAGCTGAGTGGCGACGCCAGCGCCCGGATCAATCAGCAGCGTGGTGCCGGCGCGCCGCTCGACGGTGGCGCGCGGGCACACATGGAGCAGACATTCGGTGCCGACCTGGGTGATGTCCGCATTCACACCGATCAGCCGG
>CAIQIY010000594.1 GCA_903871975.1 uncultured Chloroflexota bacterium
TAATGCCCAAGAGATGCACAGACTGTGGCCTTGTGGCCCTGTGACCGCATTGCATGAGGACACCGCCGTGGCGTTCAATCCGCTCAACTCATTGTTCGGCGCATTCAGCCGCGATCTGGGGATCGACCTCGGCACTGCCAACACGCTCGTGCATGTGCGTGGCAAAGGCATCGTCATCAGCGAGCCTTCGGTCGTGGCCATCGACAGCAAGACCAAAGAGGTCAAGGCGGTCGGCTCCGAAGCCAAGGCCATGGTCGGCAAGACGCCGGCGAGCATCGTCGCCGTGCGACCGCTCAAAGATGGCGTGATCGCTGATTTCGATGTCGTCGAGAAGATGCTGGCGTACTTCATCAAGAAGGCGCACGAGCGTGCGTTCGGCTTCGTCTCGCCGCGGCCGCGAGTTGTCGTCGGCGTGCCGTCCGGCGTGACGCAAGTCGAGATGCGCGCAGCGCACGATGCGGCGCTGAACGCCAATGCGCGGCAAGCGTTCGTCGTCGAGGAGCCGATGGCTGCGGCCATCGGCGCTGGCCTGCCTGTCGACGAGCCAATCGGTTCGATGATCGTCGACATCGGCGGCGGCACCACCGAGATCGCGGTGATCTCGCTCGGTGGTCTGGTGATCAACCGTTCCATCCGCACCGCCGGTGACGAAATCGACGAGTCGATCATTCAGTTTGCCCGGCGCGAATACAACCTGTTGATCGGCGAGCGCATGGCCGAGAAGGTCAAAATCGCTGCAGGGAGCGCCTACCCGCTCGACGAGGAGTTCAAGGTCGTGTTGCGTGGTCGAGATCTCCTCACCGGATTACCCAAAGCCGTCGAAATCTCGAGCGTCGAGCTGCGGGAGGGTATCTCGGGGCCGGTGAACACGATCGTGGCCGAGGTACGGGTTGCGCTCGAGGAGACGCCACCCGAACTCGTCGCCGACGTCATGGAACACGGCATCATGCTGGCTGGTGGTGGCGCGCTGTTGCACGGCCTGGGGCGGCGCATCGCTGCCGAGACCAAGATGCCGGTGCACATCGCCGAAGATCCACTCTCGTGTGTCGCGCGTGGTGCCGGCAAGATGGTCGAAGAGTTTCAGAACCCAATCTTTCGCGATATTCTCACCAGCACACAGCGCACGAGGCGTGTTCGTTACTGATGCCAGCATGACGGCCCACACCGTGCCGTGAAGGTCGTTCGGCCATGATGCGCAATCGCCAGATCAAACTCCCCAACGCACCATCATACCGTGGCGTGACGCTGATCATCATCGTCTTCTTGTTGATCATTCTGTTGTTGGCACTCGACCGCTCGGGGATGGCCGATCCGGTTCGGGGCCAAGTACAGTCGTGGATCGCCCCGGTACTGGCATGGATGCGCACCGGGAGCTTCTCGCTCGGGCAAGTCAGTTCGCCGATCACCGACGTCGCCACGTTGCGTGCCGAGATCGCCGCTCTGCAATCCGAGAACAGTCAGCTGAAGGAACGGCTGATCCAATTCGAAGTGACCCAGCTGGAGAACCGGCGACTGCGCGAACAGGTCCGAATCGAGCAGGAACGCCCCTGGCAGCTGGTCGGCACCGCAGTCAGTGCCATGACCCCTGATTCCGGGCGTCAGATCATCATGCTGGCTGCCGGGGTAGATGATGGCATTGAGCCGGGGATGGCCGTGATCGCCCAGGAAGGCAGCCAACCCCCCGCGCTGGTCGGTGTCGTCGAGAGCGTCGGCCCACGCAGTGCCATTGCCTTATTGATCACCGACTTCAGCAGCTCGGTCAGTGCCCAAGTCTATCAGGGCGAAGGAACGATCGCCGGGCTGGTCAATGGGCGCTGGCAACGTGGCTCGCGCATCTGGCTGGAAGAGATCGACCGCGAGGTCGTGTTTGCGGGTGGTGAGACGGTTGTCACGGCGGGGTTGAGCGCGCGCCTCGCCACCGATCTGCCGCGCGCGGCGATTCCCGCGAATGTGCCGATTGGTACCATCGAGTTGGTTCGCAGCGAGGGCCGATCGCAGATTGCCGAGATTCGGCCGTATGTCGATCCAGGTCGAGTGCAATACGCATGGATCATCGTAAACGCCGGCGACTAGAGGAGCAGATCGCACAGGAGCTGCTGTTGATGGTAGCGCTGGTCTCGCTGGCACTCGTCCAGACATCAGTGTTGCCGCGACCGTACGCGATTGTCCCGAACCTGTTGCTGGTCCTCGTCGTCTGCCAGGGGTTGATCTCCGAACCCGACATCGCCGTACGTTGGGCGTTGTACAGCGGTATCGGGCTGGATCTCTGCAGCGGTGCGATGCTGGGCAGTCATGCCATGGCGCTCCTGTGCGCCGCATTGGCGGCCACGCTCCCGCTGGCATGGCTGAACCGCAACAACTGGATGCTGCCGCTTGCCGGCGTTGCACTCGGCTCACTGGTTTATCACGGCATCCTGGTCGTGATGCTCGTCATCGAATGGGGATGGTTCGATGTTCAGCCATACCTGCTGGTCGTCGCATTGCCCGACATTGCGGCGGCGCTGATTCCGGCGCTGCCGCTCTATTTGATCCTCCGTTGGGATCGTGCTCGCCGTCGTGGAGAACTGGCGATCGACATCTACTGAGGCCATCATGCAGCTGCTCGTCTCGCGCATCGTCATCCTGGTCATGTTCGCCGTACTGATTGGCCGGCTGTACCAGCTGCAGCTGGTCAGCGCCGAGTCCGATCGTTATCGTTACACGACTGACGTGCGAACGACACGCTACGTCCCATTACGGCCGATCCGTGGCGAGATACTGGCCAGCGATGGCAAGACGAAGCTGGCCGAGACGATGCCGATCTACCAGGTATCGCTGCGCCCGGCCGATTTGCCCGCCGACCCCGCGGAGCGCGATCGTGTCTTTGCATCGGTGAGCGATCTGCTCGGATTATCCAATACGCTGGTCATTTCGCCGACAGCCGAACTGACGACCGACGCCGCCCTCATCAGCGACCTGCAGCAAGGTCTTGGGCTCGACTCGATCAGCATTGCGCGGGACACCGGCGACCAGCTGTTCACCATGACGGTACCCGATGGATTGACGGGTACGGCAGTACGCCTGAGCAGTGTCTACTCGCACACCATCGGTCTCGAGAATCCGATTGAAGGTTTGGTTGCACGCAGCGATGTTCCGGGCTATCGACCGCTGCTGATCGAGAGCAATGTGCCACGCGAGGTGGCATTGGTGATTCGCGAGAATGCCGCGAGCCTGCCGGGGGTCTTGATCGAACAGGACTACGAGCGCCGGTATCCGCTCAGCCCCCATATTCAATCACTCTCGCAGGTGCTGGGATACATCGGTCGAGTGAGTCAGTGTGAGCTCGTTCGCCAGAATCCGGCGCGTTCGTGGATCACCGGATTGCTCGATTCGATCGGTAATGCGGTGGAGTGCGGCATCATCCGCAAACAGGTCAACCCGTTCCAGCTCGGTATGCCACGCTATCTGGATGACGACCGTATCGGCAAGGATGGCATCGAGGCGAGCTTTGAAACTGACTTGCGTGGTCAACTTGGCGTCGAGACGGTGATCGTCGACGCGCTCGGCTGGCCGGTGCGCTCGCCCGAAGTGCTGCAGGCACCACGCGATGGCAATAGCCTGGTGCTCACGATCGATGTCGCGCTGCAATACCAGACCGAGACGATCTTGCGCAATTGGATCGCCGAGAGCGAGCGCCGACGCCAGATCATGCCGGACTCGATGGCGTACAAGCGTGAGTATCGCCCGATCATCAGCGGTGTCGCCATCGTCAGCGAGGTTCGCACGGGCCGCATTCTGGCGATGGTCAGCTTGCCTAGCTATGACAACAATATCTGGAGCCCTGGTCGGAACAATGAGCTTGCCGCTCTGCTGTATCCGACAGATCCTGAAGCACAGAAAGAAATCCGTCGTGCGGCTCCCCTGACCAATCGTGCGATTGCGGGTCAGTATCCGCCGGGTTCGACGATCAAGCAGTTTGATGCGGTGATTGCGCTGCAACGTGGTGTGATTACTCCTGATACTCGTGTGCGTGATCCGGGGAAACTGGTTATTGAAGATCAGTTTGTGAAAGAACAGTATTACGAGTATCCGAATTCAAGCCTGCGGGACAATGGCTACATCGATGTTTCGGAAGCACTCATGCGCTCGTCAAACGTATTTTTCATGTCGATTGCCGGTGGAAACAAAGACCAAGTCGTGAATTTGAACCCCAACGAACAGAACATCCCTGAAGGCATTGGTATCACTGGGTTTGCCGAAGGTTTGCGCTGGTTTGGCTTTGGTGAGCGCACTGGTGTCAGGATATCGGGGGAATTACCTGGGCGAGTGCCAACACCAGCATGGAAGCAGCAAGTGCTTCGTTCGGCATGGACCACTGGTGATACATATAATGCATCGATTGGTCAAGGAAATCTCGAAGCGACGCCACTGCAATTGAATAATGCTGCTGCTGCTGTCACCAACGGCGGGTTCTTATTTCGACCACAAATTGTCCGAAGTATTGTTGATTCAAGCGGAAATGTCGTTCA
>CAIQIY010000595.1 GCA_903871975.1 uncultured Chloroflexota bacterium
AGCATTGATTATGAGACCAGTGGTATGTCTTACTACACGATACATGCACAATTGCGGCTGAAGTGCCACTGACGATATTGATCCATTGCTGTTTCCATCAATCCTATTGTGTTCTCTTGCCCGTCGTTAAAAAATAGGCCATTGGTGGCATCCAATCGGATATTCAGCGCACCGATGCGGCGGCTCAACACGACACATGCTGGTCCGAGCGCGCGATTGGTCATCGAGGCGCGATCCACGCGCGGATCGATCAGGCTTACCGCCATAGAGCTTCGCAGGTTGTCGCTGAAAAGAGTGGCATCGTGGCGGATGTCGGCCGCACCGTGGACAGCGCAGTCACTCCAGCTGCCCTCCGATTGTCCTACTGAGCATGCGTGGCATGCCACGCATGCAGCTGTGGCTGGTGGTAACACCTGCCCCCTGCCGGACGGTGGCACCGCGCGGGGCGCACAGCCCACGATCACGATGCTGCACGACGACATCGCCGCATGCTGGCACCGCCAGCGATGGCATCGCGCGCGGCCGGATGCCTCAGGCTCGCCCGTGGCAGTGTTTGGCCTTGCGGCCGCTGCCACACGGGCACGGCGCATTGCGGCCGGCATGCTGCACGGCGCGGGCGAACTCGGCATCGCGCGCCGCCAGCAGCGCCATCACCGATTGCGCCGGCCGCCCGTGCCGCAACTGGTCGATCAACAGCCGCATTGGGCGATCGATGTGATTGAAGAATTGCCGATACCCGGCGCACAGGTAGTTCAAGCCAGGTTCACCATCGGCGGTCGCGATGAAGCGATTCTTCGGGCACTCGCCGTGGCAGGCAAATCGCACCTCGCAGGAACGACACATGCCTGGCAGCATGTCGCGCTTGGCAGCACCAAATGCCCGCTGCTGCGGTGACGCCACCAGTTCGATCAGCTGCTGCTCGCGAATGGAGCCGAGGCGATACGCTGGTTCGACGAAATGATCGCAACTGTAGACATCGCCGGTGTGTTCGAGTGCCACTGCGAGGCCGCACGTCGGCTCGAAGATGCACATGCCCGACGGCATGCCCATCCAGCGCCGCGCCGCTGCCTCGAACGTCTGGACGAAGACGCGCCCGACGTCGCGTCGCACCCACTCGTCGAAGATCGTCGTCAGAAACCGGCCATATTGTGCGGCACCGACCGAACGGTCGCTCACTGTGGTGCCATCGGGTGTGTCGACGCGCTCCACGATCGGGATGAACTGCATCCACTCGGTGCCGACGTCGTCGCGCAGGAAGCGATAGACGTCGAGTGGGGCGTCGCCGTTGGCACGATGCACGGTGGTGAGGACATTGAACGCCACGCGATGTCGTTGCATCATGCGCAGCCCGCGCATCACCCGCTCGAATGTCGGCTTGCCGCCCTTGTCAACACGATAGCGATCGTGCAGCTCCTGTGGGCCATCGATGCTGATCCCGACGAGCATGCCGTGCTCGGCGAAGAAGGCGCACCACGCGTCATCGAGCAGTGTGCCGTTCGTCTGGATCGTATGCTCGATGGTCATTCCCGGACGGCGCTGGCGCTCGATCAGGGCCACTGCCCGCCGAAAGAACTCCAGACCCATCAACGTCGGTTCGCCGCCCTGCCACGCCACAATCACATGGTCGCTGCGCTGCCCGTCGATGAGCTGGGTGATGTAACGCTCGAGAACATCATCGCGCATGCGGAAGTGGCTTCCCGGATAGAGCTGCTCTTTTTCGAGAAAGAAGCAATACCGGCAATCCAGGTTGCAGATCGCACCCGTCGGCTTGGCCATCACATGGAAGGCATCCGGGACGGCGGCGGTCAGCGCCATCCGCTCGATTGGTGTACTCACGACGTCCTCGCGATCGCCGGCAGCTCCAGCTCACGGCACCACGTATGGTGCGCGGATTGGTGGCACCATCGGCGCGCGTGCGGCGAACTCACGCCAGCCGCGTACTGCCAGGCCGCCACCGCCGTGGTGCTCTGTGCGAATGTGGCATGGCTGCCGGATCGTAGCATGGACCGCCGTCGCTGTCCAACGGCAACGCCCATGGCGCAGCAACAGATCGACGTGGCATGCCATCAGGCCATCACGGGCCGCTACGGAGCGCATTGGATGCATGATCACTCGCCCGATGCCGAGCGCGCCAACTACGGGGCGCTGCTGCAGGCCACGTATCGACTGCCATCGCGGCACTCGCGCAGCTGGGTGCGCGCCCGGTCGCCAGCAGTGCACCACCGCTGGATCTGCCGCCATTGCCCGCCGTCGGGCACGGCACCGCAGCGACGCTTGCGGTATTCATGGAGCAGGTAGCGCCGTACCTCAGCGCGAGTGCCGGGCCACGGCACCTCGGATTCGTGACTGGTGGCGTCACGCCGGCGGCACTGGTCGGCGACTGGCTCACCGGCGTGTTCGACCAGAACGTGATCTCGATGCTCGATGGCGCCGCGGCGCTCCAGCTCGAGCGCGCGACTACCACGATGCTTGGCCCTGTTGGCTACCCGGACGATGATTGAACAAAACAGCCCCGTGATCGCTCTCGGGGCTGTTGCCTCGGCAA
>CAIQIY010000596.1 GCA_903871975.1 uncultured Chloroflexota bacterium
CGTTGGCCGCACGCTGGCGTTCAAGCTCACGGGTGAGCCACGCATTCAGCCGGCGCACCTCGGCGTCGGACATCGCCTCATCGTCCATTGCTGCCTCCGACTGCGCCGCGCGGCCGCACGCCAGCCCGCTGCCGAGCCCGGCCGTACCAAGCCGGCGGGGCCATTCAGCCAGCCATGCGGTGGCGCCACCAGTGATAGAGCGGTGCCAGCAGCACCGCATCGTACGCGCCCATGTAACACACCAGCTGGCCGCCAAACCCACGCTTGAAGCGATACACGCCGTAGAGTGGGTCCTGTTGCGCCGCGGCGTCGCCAGCGGGATCGGCGAGCGCCGCCGGTACACCCCACAGGTCGTACTCGTGCGCACCGGAAGCCTGGGCCCATTGCAATGCCGCCCACTGAATGGCGTGCTGTGCACCACTCCGCAGCCCGGCAGTGGTCGATCCGCTGTACAAATACGCGGCCGTGTGCGGCCCCAGCGCCGTGAACGCCGCCGCGTGCGGCTCACCCTCGCGTTCGGCCAGCCACAGCCGCACCCGCGGCCCCAGGACGCGCAACGCGGTCGCGTAATAGTCGGCAGCGTGGATGCCAAACTCGGCGCGTGCCGCGGTCGCCTGCATGATCTGGTAGAAGCTGCCGAGATCATCGGCGGTGCCGACGCGCACCACCACGCCATCGCGTTCGGCGCGCCGAATGTCGGCACGGTGCCCCTTGCTCATGCCGCGCAGCAGCGTGTCGGGCGTGCCTGACAGCGGCACATGCAGGCTCACGGCCGGCTGAATCGGTGCGACCGGCAGCAGGCGCTGGGCGCGCAACCGGGCATCGAGCACCGAGGCGGCGGCATCGCTGCGCATCAGGTTCGGCTCGAGGCGCAGGAACACCGCCAGCTGGCGCTTGGCGTGCGCCACCAGCCCGCGCACCAGCTGTTGGTCGATGGCAGCGTCACCCGAGAACAGCGGCCCACGCGGCGTGTAGGCCGCCGCTACGCCGAAGCGCCGCCGCACGAGCACCTGTGCACCGGCCACCAACTGCCCGGCGTGGTCGCGTAGCCCGAGCAGCGATGATGACCAGCCGGCGGCGGCCTTGAGCTGGCCCCAGCTGCTCAACTGGAGCAAATGCCCCTGGGGGTGTGCCGCGACGAACGCATCCCAGTCGCTGGCGTCGACCGGGCTTAGGCGCGAGGTGCTGCCATTCACGGCACGATCCGCCACAGCCGTTCGGCGCTGCCGCCGGTATCTGCCACCGCCGCCGCGTACTCGCGGATCTGGCGCTCCATCGGCGCCGCGCCGCCGAACAACTCGCCGATCTGGCTGCGATACGCGCTGATTGCCGCAACCTTGGCCGTCAGACCATCGTTGATCGTCACCGGTTGCGCCATCCAGCGGCCATCAAGCGCTGCCAATCGTCGTTCCAGCGCACCAGGACGCAGGACGTACGGAATGTCCTCGTAGTACCAGGCGGCCTCGCCCAGTACGTGTTGCGCCGCCGCAAAGCAGATCAGGTGATCGACGTGCTCGCCGATGCCCAATGGCACCACGATGCGTGCCTGCGGCAGCTGGCGCCGCAACCCGGCGAACAGCCCGGTCACAAACGGGATGAGCGGGTCATCGGCTTGTGGCGCAGCGAAGAGTGTCTCGCGGCTATGATATGCCGTCGGGCAGCGATAGATCGCATCCAGCACCTCGAGCCAGATGAAGTCGACGCCCAGCTCGGCCATCGCGGCGCGATCCTCGCGCTTGCGCTGCCCTACGATGTCGTCGGATTCGAGATCCCACTGACCATGAAACTCGCGCGCGACCGCGTTGTAGTCGGTCGTCGGGGCGGCCGTGCACAGCGTGATGACCAGCGCGGGTGCGGCAGATGCGGGCGGCGCCGCCAGCATGCCGCCCAGCGACAGTGCAGCATCGTCGAGATGTGGTGCGACACACACCAGCCGGTACGGCGCATGCAGCGCGTCGAGATCGGGGAGTTGCACGTCAGTTCTCACGATCCATCTGGCGCCAACGCGGTCGTTGCAACGCGGCGATACCAAGCTCACCCTCGTCGAGGGCTTCCTGGGCAGCATCACGCCGGGCTTCGTCGGTGCTGCGCGCGATCTGTTCAAGCGCGCGGCGCGCTGCTGGCCCGCCAATCTGCGCCAGTGCCCAGATCGCCGCCAGCGCGACCTCGCCATCATCATCACCGGCCAGTCGTGTGAGCGTTCCCACAAACGCCACAGCGTCCTCGCCGTGCTCACCGATGGCCAGCGCCGCCTCATAGCGGCGCGCCGGTGAGTCGTGGGTCAGCTCACGCCTGATCACCGGCAGCCACTGCGGCGCCATTGAACGCCCCATCGCCACCAGTGCACTCTCGCACCACAGCTGCTCGCCCGTGCGATACGCCGCAGCGATCCGCTCGGTGAC
>CAIQIY010000597.1 GCA_903871975.1 uncultured Chloroflexota bacterium
AAACTATACTTTGCAACAAAGATATATCGTTCTCCAGATGTGAAGTAGGTATCGTTTGGCGACTGCGGGAAGCCCTGAACCTGATACGTCATTCCAGCGATGTAGGTATTTCCCGCCTGATCCTGCTCGATGCCGAACACACTGTCGTCGCCAGTCCCGCCGATGAAGCCACTCGACAGGATGATCGCCGGATCGATCACCAGCGGTGAGCGCGGATCGTAGGCGCCGAGCGCGAACCGGACCGCGACGCTGCCGTCATCGTGGCGCACCATCGTGAAGCGGCTGGCGACATCGCGCGTGGTGCCGTCGATCACCTGGAAGCTCACTGGCGCGGTGTCGCGCACGATGCCGTGGCGCGTCACCAGCTCGAGCGCGCCGTCGGCGGTGATGCGCGCATCGTCGGCGCCGTGGTAGACCAGCTCGATGGGCGTGGGGTCGGCGCCAGCGGCGACGGTGAAGGCGTATTTCACCTGACCGTCCACAACGCGGTACTCGAGATCGATACCATTCCACAATTGTGGATATTTCACCGCGGTGAAGTTCGGGATATTGCGCCGCCACTGATCGGGTGTCTCCCGGAACGATGACACCGTCGTCGTGGATGGATCGATGCCGACGGGCTGGACCGTGTTGGCACCGGTGAAGCTGAGGGCGATGGTATGGCGACCGACGGCGGATTGTGGCATCGGGCCGGGCTGGCGAGGCGCATCGGAAGGCGCGTTGACGCTGATGCGCACGGCAGAATCGCCCAGATGCAGCGCGCCGCCGGAACCGCCGAGGGCGAACCGTGCCAGATGGTTCTGTGGATCGGGGTTGGCGGTGAACAACAGCGGCAGCGGCGGCACGGTGTGCGCCGTGATTGGCGCCGGTGGGAGCGCCATGGTCGGCGTGACGATGGCGGGGGTACTGTAGGCCAACAGGCTCAACAGGAGTGCAGCGGCGGTGGCGGACAGCAGCCAGGGCGGGATGTGCGGAATGCGTGGCGCTGGTGCAAGCATGACGAACCTCCAGAGATGGGGCGCAAATATGGGCGTCGTATAGTGCCCTGTGAGTATACCACGATACCGCCACAAACGCCCCGGCGCACACCAGCGGACCGGCAGAACGCCCTGGACGTGCGACCGCAGGCGTGCCGACGCACTGCGCCCCGCAGCCGGGCGATGCCGCGGGCTGGTTCATGGCGCCGGTGGGAGTGTACCCAATCGCTCGACGGCGCTGGGATGGAGCCGGAGGCATCACCGGACGCCAGCCAGCGACCGACGCCGTGGGCACACAACAGTTGGCGTGCCAGCTCCCGCGTGCCAACCAACGCCGGCGCCGCACGCGCAGATCACCCAGGCCAGGCGAGCAGCAGCGTGTTGAGCACTCCCATGCGCAGTGCCCCGGCGCCGCCGCCGATACGCCGCATCGCATCGCGAAAGTCATCGCGCAGCACCGGAGTCGTGTGGGCGGCGCGATTCCGGAAGCGGGCGATCACCAGCAACTCATCGACAAACGTCTCGATGTCGGCGCAATACGCCGGGTCGGCACGGTCGATGTGCCCACGCCACTGTCCTGCAATCTCGTCACGAATGGTCTGCCAGATGCCCGGCCAGCGCCGACGCACGCCGCTGAGCGAGCCGATCGTCACAAAGGGTGTGCGTTGCCACGCGCCACCCCAGCTCGCGAGGCGCTCGATGCGTCGTGCCAATTCGTGCTCGATGACGCGTGTGACATGGATGATCGCAGCTGAATAGTCGAGTGCCCGGATATCGTCGAGCTGATCGCGGATGTAGATTGCCAGCGCCAGCGATTCACGGCCCGACGCATCCAGCAGGCCCGCACTGGGCCCGAGCCCAACATCGACGATGCGGGCATCGAAACGCCCGAGGTCCTGCAGCACGCCGGTGATGTGTGCGAAGCGCCGCGTGACATCAACCACCGCACTGGTGACATGCTCGACCAGCGCGTCATCGAGTTCGGCGGGATCGCCATCGACCAGCAGCGAACGCACTTCGGCCAGCAGGTCGCTGGTGGTGCGTGGCGAGCGCAGTGGTGGGCGCGCATCGCGCTGACCGACGATGTGGCAGCGCGCCGCGTCGCGGCAACAGTGCCGGCTGCGGCTGACGACATCCATGCGGCCGATGCCGAGGTGTGGCTTGGGGCAGAGCAGCAGGTCATCGCCATGGAGGCCGACCGCCGCACCGCGTTCGGCGACGCTGAGCGCATCGAGGAAGACGCCGTGGCAGGCGGGCGGTGGTGTTTCGAGCGGCGCAAACGCCGCCTCGAGGAGTGCTGCGATGGCTGATGCCGCGCGCTGCGGATCGCGCGGTGGCACGCACCAGACATCGAGCGGCGGCGCTGCCGGATGATGGGCGAGGCCGCCGGCGATCGGCGCGATGTGATACGGCGAATGATCCGCCGCATCAGCGGTCATGCCGTACACGATGGCGCCGTGGCGCCGATCACCGAACACCAGATCGGCGAGCAGCCGCTTGGCGGCCGGCATGCCCCCCTGATCCGGGTGATCCGGTGGCAGCCACTGCACGACGAGCATCAGCTCGTGTGGCCGGGGGTGCGACGCATGCTGCACCTCGAGGTGCAGATCGGGCACCACCGCCGGCGCGCGCTGCCA
>CAIQIY010000598.1 GCA_903871975.1 uncultured Chloroflexota bacterium
CGACCGCCAGGTCGATGACGTTGCCACGAAACAGAAACTTCCTGAATCCCTGCCACATCGTCGATCCCCCCTGTGCTCGGTGTTCAGACCATTGAGCGCACGAGCCGTGCTGCCAGAAACTCGTGCAACGTCAGTGCCGCCGGCGACGTCGCCGAATCATCGCGCATCGAGAGCGCCATGGTGCGGCGCAACTCCTGATCGTCGATCGACAGCACGGCGAGGCGGGCACTGCCCAGTGCCAGCGGGGCGATCAAGGTGACACCGAGCCCGGCCTCGGCGAGGCGCAGCAGCATGTCCATGTCGCCACCATCGAGGACGACCCGCGGAGCGAATCCGGCTCGGCGGCACGCCCGCAATGTCGCGTCGCGCATCTCGTACCCTGGCGGGTAGAGCAGGAATGGCTCGTCGACCAGCGCAGTGAAGGGAATGCTGCGCTGATGGGCCAACGGGTGGCCTTCGGCAGCAACGATGACCAACTCCTCCTCGAACAGTGGCGTCACCCGAAAGCCGCGTTCGATGGTTGGTAGCGTGACGACCGCGATGTCGATCTCGCCCGCGGCGAGCATGCCGGTCAGCGCCTGCGTTCCGGCCTCGCGCACGCGCAACTCGACCTGCGGGTAGAGCCGGTGAAACGCCGCCAGCGCGGCTGGCAACAGCCGGACGCCGACGGTCGGCGGCGCACCGACCGTGACGCGCCCCCCGCGAACGCCGAGCCGCGCCTGCATCTCCTCGTGTACGGCATCGACCTGGGCGAGAATGCTGCGCGCCCGCACCAGCAGGAATTCGCCCGCCTCGGTCAGACGGATGTTGCGCCCGATCCGCTCGAACAATGCTACGCCGCCGTAGGCGCGCTCGAGATCGCGCATGGCTTTGCTCAACGCCGGCTGCGCGATGGCCAGCTCTACCGCTGCACGCGTGACGTGCTGGTGCCGCGCGACTGCCTCGAAATATCGCAGGAGCCGAAGTTCCATCGCTGACCATCGCTCACTCGATTCATCATCCTACGATATCATTCTATCATCAAACTGGTATTAGACGCGATAGAATCAGCATGGTATGGTGATCCCGTCGGATGCAGCGAGCGCCACGCACAGCGCAGGGAGGCACAGATGGTCGTACGTTCCATTCCCCAGCTCTACGAGCAGATCGATCGGCAGATCACCGGCTTCCTGGCGCGTCACAGCATCAGCCTGCTGCGCTGGTCGATGGGCATCGTGTTCATCTGGTTCGGCGCGCTGAAGTTCATTCCGGGGCTGAGCCCGGCCGAGGGTCTGATCCGGGCATCGGTGCCACTGGTGCCGATGGAGATCTTCATTCCGCTGTTGGCATCATGGGAGATCATCATTGGCATCGGGCTGATCAGCAACCGCTGGATGCGAACCACCATCCTGTTGCTGCTGTTGCAGATGATCGGCACGATCTCGCCGTTGTTCGTTCGCCCCGATCTGGTCTGGATCGCGATGCCATTCGGCCTGACGATGGAAGGTCAGTACATCATCAAGAATCTGGTGCTGGTCAGTGCCGCGCTGGTGATCGGCTCGACCGTACGGCAAGACCGAAACTGAGATGTAGTCCCCCATCGGCGCGACACTCCACCGGGCGCCACTGCGCCAGCGGCCACCCCCTTCGAACGCATTGATGCAGCTGGTGAGCGATGATGCTCACCGTCTGTCCTGCCCCAGCCACACCCCAACCTGTGCCCCAATATCACCGACCCGGTTCGCCATGCGGTGGCCATCACGCATAGCCGCCCCATCCGGGCGCCACACAGCACACACCAGGCGAGCGCCGGCACCGGCCCACGGCTCGGTACCGCACGAATGAACCCGGTGCGCCATGAACGGTCGGTTGCGGGCGGCCCTGAATCACCCGAGGCGCATCCGCAGCGCGCACGTGGCACGAAGAACGATGATGCACAGCCCTGCCCCAATGACGCGCCCGCGCGGCAGCGCAGCATCGGTGTGGTAGGATGGGTGGCGACGAGCTGAAGGGAGTGTGGCCATGACCGTGCGGGTAGATCGCGATGACAGCATCGTGACGGTGACGATCGAGCGACCAGCAGTGCGCAACGCACTCGACCCCGCGACGATCGACCGCCTGATTGCAATCTTCGACGAACTCGCCAGCGACCCACACGCGCGCGCCATCGTCCTGACCGGTGCCGGCGACGTCTTCTGTGCTGGTGGTGATCTGCAATGGATGCGCGAATCGCTCGCCCTCGACGACGACGCCAATCACGCCGATCTCCAGCGGCTCGCCATCCTGTTCGAGCGCGTCTGGCGCTGCCCCCAACCACTCATCGGGCGAGTCAACGGTGTCGCCATCGGCGCCGGCGCGGCACTGGTCGCCTGCTGTGATCTCGCCGTCGCCGCCGATCACAGCCGCATCGGGTTCAGCGAAGTACGCATCGGCCTCGTGCCAGCGATCTTTGCCCGCTTCGTCGTACCCAAGATCGGCATCGGCCACGCCCGTGCGCTGTTCGTCAGCGGCGAATGGATCACACCCGAGCGGGCCTTCGAGATCGGCCTGATCCATGCCGTCGTCGCCGCCAGCGATCTCGATCACACGGTGCGCGACCTGGCGCGCCGTTGCCTGGCCGGCGCACCCGGCGCCATCGCGACCACCAAGCGATTGCTCGATACGCTCGCCGGTGCCGATTCGGCCGTCGCCGCGCTGACCCTGACGACCCTGGCTGATGTTCGGCGCGGCAGCGAGGCGCAGGCCGGCATCCGCGCCTTCTTTGCCCGTCGACCACCACCATGGAACGAGAAGGGTTGACCATGTCACTCGCCCCATTCCTGCGCGCCGACATCGACGCGCTCGAGGCCTACACGCCGATCATGCCCCTCGATGTGCTGGCAGCGCGCCTCGGCATCCCGGCCGACCACCTCGTCAAGCTCGATGCCAACGAGAACCCGTATGGCCCGTCGGTTGCGGTGCGCGAGGCGCTCGCAGAGCTGGCCAGTCCGGCGGGCGCGTTGCGCAACGCCATCTACCCAGACCCCGAGAGTGGCATGCTGCGCGAGGCGCTGGCGCACTACACCGGTCAGCCAGCCTCGCGCATCGTATGCGGTGCGGGCTCCGACGAACTGATCGACCTGACGATGCGGCTCTGTCTGACGCCTGGCGCTGTGATGCTCGATTGCCCGCCGACGTTTGGTGTCTACGCCTTCGATGCCGCGCTCTACGGTGCGCGCGTCATCGATGTGCCACGTGATGCAGCCTTCGACATCGACGTTGCGGCGATCGAGGCGGCCGCGCGGCAGTGGCAGGCGCGCCTGTTGTTTCTGCCCGCGCCCAACAACCCGACCGGCAACCCGCTCGCACGCACGGCAATCCTGCGGCTGCTCAAACTCCCACTGCTGCTGGTGATCGACGAGGCGTATTACGAGTTCGCCGGCGAGACCGTCGTCGACCTGGTCGCCGATCATCCCAACCTGGTCGTGTTGCGCACCTTCAGCAAGTGGGCCGGGCTCGCCGGATTGCGCGTCGGCTATGGCATCTGGCACGAGTCGGTGGTTCGGCATCTGTGGAAGATCAAGCAGCCGTATAATGTCAATGTTGCCGCACAGATCGCTGCGGTGGCCGCACTGGGAGATCTCGACTATCAACGCCAGTGTGTCAGCCGGATCACTGCCGAGCGTGAGCGCGTACACGCCGAGCTTGCGCATATTCCCGGCCTGACGCCGCTGCCCAGCGCCGCCAACTTTGTGCTGTGCCGCGTGTCGGCCACTGCATCGGCCACGGCGGTGGCGCGTGCGGCCGGGCTGCGCGACGGCCTGATGCATCGCGGAATCCTGATCCGGTACTTCCGCAAACCGCGGCTCGACGATCACATTCGCATCACGATCGGGACCCCAGAGCAGAATGATCGCGTGCTCGCCGCGCTACGCGAGCTGGCCTGATGGAGGAATGATGGCTGCCGAGACCCTCGACGCCTTACGGGCATTCGCCAGCGAGCTCGCGTGGCTGGCCGGTCGCGTGACCCTGCGCTACTTCCAGACCGGCGTCGTGCCGGACACCAAGGCCGACGATACCCCGGTGACCATCGCCGATCGCGAGGCCGAACGCCTGATGCGCGAGCTGATCGCCGCGCGCTATCCGCATCACAGCATCCTGGGCGAAGAAGAGGGCGAGACGAATCCCGGCGCATCACATCGCTGGATCCTCGATCCGATCGATGGAACCAAGGCGTTCATCTACGGCGTGCCGCTCTACGGGGTGCTGGTCGGCCTCGAACGCGATGGCGTGCCGGTCGTTGGAGCGGTCAACATGCCGGCACTCGGCGAGTTCCTCAGCGCAGCGCACGGGCAGGGCTGTCTGTGGAATGGCCGGCCGGCGCACGTCTCGACCATCGCGACGCTCCACCAGTCGCTGCTGTTGTGCACCGAGGTCGCCGGTGTGAGCGCGCACGGCCGCGAGGCCGCGTACGAACGCCTCGTCGCGGCGACGCGCATCCAGCGCGGCTGGAACGATTGCTATGCATATGTACTCGTCGCCACCGGGCGCGCCGAAGTTGTCGTCGATCCGGTGATGAGCGCCTGGGACTGCGCTGCCCTCAGCCCGCTGCTCACCGAGGCCGGGGGGACCTTCACCGACTGGAACGGCGTGCCGACGATCCATGCCGGTGAGGCGATCGCGACCAATGGGCTGGTGCTCGATGAGGTGCTGCACACCATCGCTGGCTGAGTGGAGGGAGGCAGGGCATGCGCGTCGTCGCGATGATCATGGCAGGTGGCGAGGGGACACGGCTGACGGTGCTGTCGGAACAGCGCGCCAAGCCATCGGTGCCGTTTGCCGGCAAGTTCCGCATCATCGACTTTCCGCTCTCGAATTGCGTCAACTCGGGAATCTTCGACATCGCCATCCTCACCCAGTATCGACCACATTCGCTGAATCACCACATCGGCAATGGCAAGCCCTGGGATCTCGACCGCGCCCGTGGTGGCGTTCAGTTGCTCCAGCCGTATCAGGGGCGAGGCGACGAGAGCTGGTATCGCGGGACGGCCGACGCGGTCTACCAGAACCTGGCGTATGTCCGCAATCATCGCGCCGATGTTGTGGTACTTCTTTCGGGTGATCACATTTACAAGATGGACTACACCGCGATGGTGGCATTTCATCAGCAACAACGCGCCGATCTCACGGTCGCCGTGATGCATGTGCCACTCGAGGAGACCGA
>CAIQIY010000599.1 GCA_903871975.1 uncultured Chloroflexota bacterium
ACACCATCGATGGGCACCCAAGCCCGACGATCACCGGCAGGTTGCCGTGTCGTCCATCACACTGCCGTCACGGCCGCCCGCATCACCGCCAGCGGTGGCGCGACGCCCGTCCAGTAGGCAAACGCCAGCGCCGCCTGGCGGATGAGCATATCGAGGCCATCGAGCGTGCGCGCGCCACGCTGCGCCGCATCGCGCAGCAGCTGTGTCTCGCGGTACACCATATCGAAGACCAGCGCCGCCGGCGGGATCAGCTCGGCTGCAAGCGGCGTCTCGGCAACCTGCCAGCCGAGCGACGTCGCGTTGATCACCAGCGTCGCCTCGTGCAGCACCTCGGCGAGCGCCGGGTCATCACTCGCCACCGCGCACATGAATGGATCAGACTCGAGCGTCGCCAACACATCGGCCAACAGCCCCTCGGCGCGCTCGAGCGTGCGATTCACCACGACCAGGCTCGGCACTCCCGCGCTGGCCAGCGCAAACGCAGCCGCGCGCGCGGCACCACTCGCGCCAAGGAGCACGACACGTGCCGCATCCAGCTGGAGCCCCGCCGCCTCGAGCGTCGCCACGACGGCTGGTGCATCGGTGTTGTAGCCACACAATGCGCCGTCCTCGTCGCGCACGATCGTGTTGACGGCACCGATGAGTGCCGCCTGGGCATCGACGCGATCGAGCAACTCCAGGACCGCGAGCTTGTGCGGTAGTGTGACATTTGCACCGAGATACCGTCCATCGCGCAATTGCGCCACCCGCGCCGGCAACTCGGCGGCGGGCGTGTGCCAGCGCTCGTACACTGCCGCGATGCCGTGATGCGCGAACGCGGCATTGTGCATCGCCGGCGAACGACTGTGGGACACCGGATCGCCGATCACGCCGGCACGTCGCACCCCGTCCGTCATCGACGACCCCCGCGGCTGCTCACTGCGTCGAACATTCGAGGAACTCCTGTTCGAACTGCTGAAACTCGGCGTACGTCCGCGCGAAGATATGCTGACCGTCGCCATCGCACGTCAGCACGAAGTACAGATACTCGGCAGTCGCATCGGGGCGGGCCGCCGCGCGCAAGGCTGCCAGCCCGGGCGCGCTGATCGGCCCGGGCGGCAATCCCGGCGAGACTCGCGTATTGTAGGGGCCAGGCACCGCCACAATCTCGGCCAGCGTCAGCTGACTCAGTTGCGGCCACCAGTCGCCGCGCGCCCCGATCACATACTGGACCGTCGGATCCGCGCCGAGCAGCCCGCCGGTCTCGGCGGCATGCTCAGGCTTCAACCGGTTCCAGAACACTGCGGCGAGCTTGGCCATCTCATCGGTGCGCGCCGCCTCGCGCTGCACCACCGAGGCCATCGTCACGATCTCGTGGACCGTGGCATCGGGTACCTGGATCTCGGTCTCGAACGAGAGGTATTGTTCGTCGAAACGCGCCAGCATCGTCTCGATGACGTCTTCGACGGACACGGTGACGACAAAGCGATACGTGTCGGGAAACAGGTACCCCTCGAGGCTGGCGCCCTGGGGCAGGCTCGACAACAGGAAGTGCCCATCACGGAACGCGTCGGCATCACGCGCCGCGGCGAGAAAGCCCTGGGCAGTGACATTCGTCAGGCCGGCCGAGCCGAATACCTCGGCGATCTCCTCGAGGCGCAGCCCTTCGATGATCGTGATCTGAACCTCTTCGACGCGGCTGCTCTGCAGTGCCACGATGATCTCGCTCATCGTCATGGCTTCGTTGAGAATGTACTGTCCCGCCTGCAAGCGATCATCAAGGCCCTGACGACGCACCAGCATGCTGAACAGCAGTGGTTGGCGCACCAACCCGGCCTCGGCCAGCCGCGTCGCGATCTGGCTGGTGCTGTCGCCATCCTCGACGACAAACTCGACATCGCGCGGTGTGGGGCTGGCCGGGCGGCGCACTTCGTTGAGAACCACCGAGCCCGCACAGGACACAACCAGCGCGAGGATGGTGATGCCGATGAAGGCGGCGCGCAGCGCTATCGAGAGCATGCTGATCTCTTTCTCTCCTGGACGACGCTCACGGACCGCCGGGTTCGATGGGCAGCGCCGCCGTCGGCGCCTCGACGAGGGCCTGCTCGATCCACGCGCTGCCGTCGGCACTCTCGATGCGCGAATCGCCCGTCACGCGGTTGATGAGTCGGACACGAAACCACAGGCCATCGGGCGAGGTCGCTTCGAAGCGGATGGTATCGCCGGCGAACAGGGCGCCGACGGGCTCGGCATCGATCGCCGCAGCCGCGCGCACCGGACCATCGGCGATGATGGTACCAATCGCCGCTGGGACAGCGACCGTCGGCCGCTCGGCCGCAGGCGGATCACCCACTGGCTCGACCGTGCGCACGAGCGGCGTCGCCGTGGCCAGCGCCGCCGGATCAACCATGCCGATGGCATCGAGCTCGGTCTGGACGTCGGCGATGATCCCGGCGCTGAAATTGACCACCACGATCATCACCACACAGGCAATCGCCGTCTGGAGCAGATCGACGCCCAGCGCGAGGACGTCACGACTCTGCAGCTGGTCGATGGCGCTCTGCGCGGCGCCCGCCACCGGCTCGCCCCAGCTGGTCTTGCCGCGGTCATCGCGGGCGACCCGCCGCAACGCCAGGAGCGCCCGCGCGTCGCCGATGGCGGCCAGCGCCCGAACTGCGCTCCAGCGGGCATTGCTGTTGGCGTGGTTGAGCGTGCCGAGCAGGGCATCGACGGCGCGGGCATCGCCGAGTTGGCCGAGGATTTCGGCAGCGCGGAAGATGCGCAGCCAGTCGCTCTCGGTGCGCAGCGCGCTGCACAGCGGCGCGACCGCCGCCTCGCCCAGTGCCAGCAGATCGGCCGAGGCTCGCTGGTGCAGCGGGTGAT
>CAIQIY010000600.1 GCA_903871975.1 uncultured Chloroflexota bacterium
GGTTCGCGATCATGCCGACCGCCTGCGCCGCCAGCGCCTCGGTGATCACATTCGTCTGGCGGCCGATGTACGATTCAATCGCATGCGTCAGTGCATCCATGCCGGTGGCCGCAGTCAACGCTGCCGGCAGCGAACAGGTCAGCACAGGATCGAGGAGCGCCAGGTCTGGGGCCAGATACGGGCTGCCGAACGCCAGCTTTACGCCGGCCTGCTCGTCGCGGATCACCGCCCAGGCAGTGACCTCGCTGCCGGTGCCAGCCGTGGTAGGGATGGCGATCAGCGGCATCAGTGGCCGCTCGAGCAGGTTGTACCCCTGGTAATCGTCCAACGTGCCGCCCTCGCTGAGCAGCATGCGAACGGCCTTGGCAGTGTCGAGTGCCGACCCACCACCCACGCCGACGATCAGGTTTGGTGCGTGGCTGCGCGCCCGACTGGTGATTCGCTCGACCGCCGACACCGACGAATTGGCCGGCACATCGCTCGCGACGCCGACGACGGTCACGCGTTGTTCCAGGTTCGCCCTGATCCGGTCGACGATGCCGGCAGCGACGACACCCGGATCAGCGACGACGAATGCGCGCACGGCACCGAAGCGCGCGGCTTCGTCGCCGATGTCATTCGCCAAGCCAGGCTGGTAAATGACGCGGGTACGGACATGAAACTCAAAGTATTCTTCCATCGACGACGCCTCTCCGCCGACGCATCCGACACGCACAGCGCTCAGCGATGCGGCTGGCACGCTTACGCACCGCAGACGGTACACAACACTGGCCAGGCTGCCGCAGGGACTTGCCCCGCGGCGATGGCACGCTGCACGGCGAGCCGCCCGGGCTCGCTGCACAGGCCCGGAAACTGCCGCACGCACGCCAGCTGCTCCGCCGAACCAGCGGCACCAGCGAGGCTGGCGACACCGACAGCGATCGTCGCAGGCTGCCGGGCATCGGCAACGATGCGCTCGAGCGCATCGGCGAGCTGCAGCAGCGTATGTGCCTGCACCAGATCGCCATCCCGAGCGGCTTCGTCGATCCACTCGCCGAGGCGTGCCCGCGGCGCCGCCCCGACGAGCGCCGGATGGTCGGCCACGACGTCGGCGACGCGAGCGGCATCGCGTGCCGCCAACAGGGCGTTCAGGCCTGCCGCCTCGCCGTCATCGCCACCGATGGCGCCCCGCCGCATGTCGGCAATCGCCTGACGCACCAGCGCAATCGCCCGAGCCAGCGCCGCATCGTTCGACGATGCCATGCGCTGTTGTCGTGCCAGCCAGCCGTCCGCGGCTTCACTCGACAACGCCGGGTGGCGCGCCAGTTCGGCCTGCAGCTCGCTCGGCGAATCAGCCGCCAGCACCGCCGCCAGGCCGGTATGCCACGCCGCCTCGCCGTCCGGCGCCACACGCGCGGCAGTACGCGACGGCCTGGCGCGCTGCAGCCCGCGTCGCACGTCGTCGAGCGCCGAGACGACGCGCACTTCGTCGAGGTAGGCAGCATGTGCCGCCGCCGGCAACGCCGCGACCAGCACATGCAGACTCGCCTGTGCAGCCTCGCGCAGCGCCGCATCGGGCGTCCCCGCATCCGGCACCAGGTACACCGCACGCACCGTGGGCGCGTGGATCACCAGCGGCACGACGACGCCGGTCGCACCGCATGCGGCGCAGAGCGACTGGTTCAGTTGTCCGGCCAGCAACGCTGCCAGCAGATCCGGCCGTTCGCCCAAGTCCACCAGCGACCAGAACGATCCCGCGAGCGTCGCGCCACACGTCGCGCATTCCGCCGGTATCGCGCGATGCTGCGAGATCGGCATGCCAGCCCCCCGTGAACCTGTCAGCTGCCCTGCTGCGCGCGCTCCAGATCCTGCTCGACCAGCGCGCGCCGCAAGACCTTGCCGACCGTCGTCTTGGGCAATTCGTCGCGGAACTCGATGACGCGCGGCACTTTGTATGGCGCCAGGCTATCGCGGCAGAACGCCTGGATCTGCTCGACCGACGGATTGGTACCGGGCTTGCGCACGATATACGCTTTGACCGTCTCATCGCCACGCGAGCGATCAGGAATTCCGGCGACGCACACCTCGAGCACATCCGGATGGGTGAACAGCACTTCTTCGACATCGCGCGGCAGCACTTTGTAGCCCGAGGCGATGATCATGTCCTTTTTGCGATCAACGATCCGGAAGTAGCCGTCGGCGTCGACTTTGCAGATATCACCGGTATGCAACCAGCCATCGGCCGTCAGTGTCACCGCCGTCTCCTCAGGCTTGTTCCAGTAGCCCTTCATCACCATCGGCCCACGCACGAGCAGTTCGCCCTCCTGATCCGAGCCGAACGGAATGTCGGCACCAGAGTCGAGGTCGATGATGCGGGCATCGACATCGGGGAGCGGCAACCCGATCGACCCGGGGCGCGCCTCGCCGAAGATCGGATTGGCGTGCGATACCGGCGAGAGCTCGGTCATGCCATACCCCTCGACCAGCCGCCCGCCGGTGAGCGCATGGAAGCGCTGCTGCACCTCGACGGGTAGCGGCGCCGAACCACTGAGGCACGCCTTGATCGAGCGAAGATCGTACTTGCCGACCTCGGGGTGATTGATGATGCGGATGTACTGTGCGGGCACGCCGGGAAACAGGGTCACCCGCTCCTTCTGGATCACGCTCAGGACCAGCTCAATCTCGCGCGGGTTGGGCAGAATCGTCAGCTCGGCGCCGAGCGACAACCCAAAGACCATCGCGACCGTCATGCCGTAGACGTGGAAGAACGGAATGGCACACATCACGCGCTCGCGGCCCGGCTCGGCCTGCTGGAACCACGCAGCGAGCTGGCTGGTGTTCGCGATGATGTTGCGGTGGGTCAGCACCGCAGCCTTGGGCAACCCGGTCGTCCCGCCGGTGTAC
>CAIQIY010000601.1 GCA_903871975.1 uncultured Chloroflexota bacterium
CGAACGGTGCGGGCAAATCGGTGTTGCTGCGCCTGATCATGGGTTTACTGCCGCTGGATGGCGGCGAGATCTGGATCGGGCCATCGATCATGCCAGGCTACTATGCACAGCACCATGAAACGCTTGATCCGACACAGACACCGATCGAGGCATTGCGTGCAGTGCGCCCGATGACCGAGGGCGAAGCAGTCGCGCGCCTGGGGCGATTCCTGATCCCGTATGCCGCAACGACACAACCTGTCTCCCGGCTCAGTGGCGGCGAGAAGAGCCGAGTGCAGCTGGCGCGTCTGATGATCTCCGGGGCGAATTGCCTACTGCTCGATGAACCGACCAACCATCTCGACATTCCGTCGGCCGAGGTCCTCGAACATGCACTCGAGACCTTCAGTGGAACCGTTGTTGTGGTGTCACACGACCGGTATCTGCTCGATCGCGTAGCCGACCGCATCTTCGAAATCGGTGATGGCATGGTGCGCGTGCATGAGGGTGGTTACAGCTTCGCCGCCGCACAACGTGCGCGGCGCCTCGCACTACCGGCGTCCAGCCCGTCTACCGCCACCAGATCGTCGCGCACCTCACGGCAATCGATCTGAAGACGGCTGTGCCTATCCATCACTTCCGTGTGAGGCACAGGATCCATCACGTAGATGTCGTGCAGCTGCGTTGAACAAGGTACCGTTGCCTGTCATCGTTCCACCTACGTTCGATGCCACCTCGCACCAGATACCTGCTGCCACACGAGGGCGTGTGGCTCCGCATGGCCGGCGGTAGCCCATCGTTGGTGGCACCGAGCAGCCATGTGATGAGCCGCCGCGCTGGCATCATCGATCGAGTCGGCGATACGTGAGCGTCGATCGCACCGCACATGACGGCACGCGCACCTGCGCTCAGCCATCGTCAGATCGCCGGCGCGTTGCGATTGGAGTGGTCGTCGATCGGTGTTGGCAATCGATGTAGACCTCGGACTCCATGGAACGCACCATGCAGCGCCGATCGACATGCCGCGATCGACGTGTTCCGGCATTGCGGTAGGCAGCGCCCTCATTCGGCGCACACCGGATCGTCTGCACACTCATCGTAGCGCTGCGCCGCATGCTCGTGGTAGGGCTGCATATCACCTGACAAGCATGCGCGATGATGGGAACTAGCTCGCTGCGAGCCGAGCGAGACCGTATGTATTGACACACGTTCTCCATCGATACCGCTCTCATGTATGATCAGATGCGGTACATTGCTGTCGGAACACCTGAGCACGTTGAATCATTTCATGCGCACTGCGGTGACTATGTTCAATTCCCGTAGATCCGTCAAGCATTGATGCTAGCTCGCTGATGCGCTCATCAGGTGTGAGCAATGTCATCTGTGTGCGAGTACGATTATCAGCAATGTGCTTGGCGATAACATAATGATCTTCAGCATACGCCGCAACTTGTGGAAGATGGGTAATGACGATGACCTGGTGGCGACGGCTGATGTTCCAGAGGCGTTCGCCAATGACGTTGCCGGCGCGACCGCCGACTCCGGAATCGACTTCGTCAAAGATGAGTGTCGGTACATCGTCGACCTGGGAAAGAATCGATTTGACCGCCAACAGGAGGCGAGCACCTTCGCCGCCTGACGCAACCTTTGCCAGCGGCCGCAGGGGTTCACCGGGGTTGGGCGTGAATTGGAACTCGACACGATCAATCCCGGTTCGATCGATCGCGAGTCGTGTCCCCTGTCTGACGCCGGGGATAGCATCATCGGTGCTGACTTCGAGGCCTTGCGTGTCCGGATGCACGGATACATCGACGCGCACACGGACGTGGGGCATGGCGAGCTCTCGCACCGCATGTTCGATTGCCGCGGCCAGTCGGTCGCCGGTCGCACGCCGTCGACGCGAGAGGGCAAATGCCGCATCGGCGAGCGCGGCCAGCACCGCCTGCTCTTGGTGCTCAAGCGCGTGAAGCTGTGCGTCGCTCCGGGTCAGCGACTCGATTTCGGTGGTGGCCTGTGCAGCCCGATCAATCAGATCGTCGATGCTCAATCGGTAACGACGTTGCAGATCGCGCAGAACGGTCAGTCGTTCCTCGATCACATCGATCCGCTGCGGATCAAAATCGAATTGATCGCGGTAGCTACGTACGGTCCGTGTCAAGTCTTCGGCGAGGTACAACAGCTCCTGTGCTTGTCCGGCATACGGCGACGCCCGACCATCCAATTGGGCCAGCTCTTCCAACATCGTCATCACACGCCCCGCGTGTTCGACGAGAGGGGTATCTCGCTGGCGATCATCATCGTAACCATGGAGCGATGAGTAGATCTGGGCGATCAGATCATGGATGCGCGCTCCATGCAGCAGTGCGCTGCGCTCGGCGAGCAGTGCTGCTTCCTCGCCGGATTGTGGCGCAGTCGCGATGATGTCGCTGGAGAGCTGGCGCAACTCGGCGATGCGGGTCTCGCGTGATGCAGCGGCGGCCCGCAATTGCGCGATGTGTTCACGCAGGGTGCGCGATTCTGTTACCAGTCGACTTACCACATCTCGTGCATCAATGAGACCACCGTAGCGATCAAGGATTTCAAGATGCGTACGGCTATCATACATTGCGAGTCCATCATGCTGTCCATGGATATCAATGAGCTTACGACCTATCTCGCGCAATACTTGGAGATTTACTGCTCTTCCATTGATCCGAGCAGTACTCCTGCCATTATCTCGATTAATTTCGCGTGATATGATGATATGATGATCGGTAGAGTCATAAAGTCCGTATTGATCGAGCACATCACGTATTGACTGAGATTGTTCTACAAAAAAGACACCTTCG
>CAIQIY010000602.1 GCA_903871975.1 uncultured Chloroflexota bacterium
GACGTCGCCGGTACGCACCAGCAACTGGCTGTAGTGCTGGCGCCAGTCATCGGCATCAGGATCGGCGACCAGTGCCTGTTCCCACGCCCGGCGGGCACTCGAATACGCCTGCATCGCCTCCAGATCGCCCGCCAGCTCGGCCCACCACGCTGCGGTCGGCGCACGCTCGATCGCGTTGCGCAGTGCAATCACCGCATCACCGCGCTGTCCGGCCACCCGCAGCACCGCCGCCAGATCGCGATGGTGTGCGGCATCATCGGGCATCAACTGGACAGCCTGCCGCGCGGCAGTGATCGCTTTGGCATGCTGCCCCTGGTGGCTGAGCGTGCGTGCCAGGGCGATCTGACTGGCGGCATCGGCCGGGTCGCGCCGCACCGCCTCGCTCAAGTCGGCGCTGGCATCGTCATGGCGCCCGAGCGCGGTCAGAGCGGCGGCGCGCAGCCGCCAGACGCGCGCGGCGATCTCGCCGGCATCGCTGAAGATGCGCTCGACCTCGGCCAGTGCTTCGCCATACCAGCCACGACGCAGATACAGATCGACGAGAATCTCGCGCCAGTCGTGGTGCTCGGGGCGCTGGCGCAGCGCCGCCTCGAGCTGCTCGATCGCCTCGGCGAGCTCACCGATGTCGGCGAGACAACTGGCAAATTCCTGACGGATCGCCGGATCATCGACCAGCGTCAGGGCCTGGCGGAACAGCTCGACCGCCTGGGCAGCATCACCACTGCGCCGAAGGAGTGCCGCCAGCGCGTGCAGCCATGTCGCGTCGTCGGGGTGCTGCGCGAGCGCTTCGCGCAATGCCTCTGCTGCCCCGGCCGGGTCGCCCATCGCCTCGAGCGCCTGTGCCAGGATGCCATAGCTCGCGAGGCCGTGGGGATCGAGCACGCGCGCACGCTCGGCATGGGCACGGGCGTCGGGCCAGGCACCCTGGCGGGCCCGCAGCTGGGCGATCATGGTGTGTGCCCGCGCCGCCACGCCGCCGAGCCGCTGCGCCAGGCCACCCGCCGATCGCACGCCGCCGCGCTCGGGCTGCACGCGTTGATCCGCCAGCGCCACCGCACGCTTGAGCACGCGATCGGCCTGGGCCGTGTCGCCCGCCTCGCTGAGCAGCTCGCCGAGCCGCATGTGATGCTCGGCAACGTCGGGGGCCAGCTCGTTGGCCCGCCGTGCACAACGCAACGCCTCATCGGACCGGCCGAGCTGGCTGTAGGCATCGCGCAGGATGGCCCACAGCTCCACCGTGCCCGGGGCGCGGGCCGCGATCGGCTCGAGCAATGCGATCGCGTCGTCGGCGCGCCCAAGATGCAGCGCGCTCTGTGCCGCGACAATCGCGGCCTCGAGCGATGATGGATCGCGCTCGAGCGCAGCACGGGCCGCGACCAACGTTCCACGTCGATCATCGCGCGCCTCGAGGATGCGTGCGCGTTCGAGATGGACCGCCGCGAGCTCCGGATCGAGTGCTGCCGCCCGATCGAGCCACGCCAGCGCTTCGTCATCACGCCGCAGGCGCCGTGCCTGGCGACCGGCATGCAGCTGGATCGCGGCATTGCTCGCGGCATGCTGTGCCGCATGGCACGCGGCCGCATACGCCTGATCGACGCGCCCGAGCGCCTCGAGCGCACGGCTGTACCGATAGAACGTCGCGGGATCGCTGATACCGCGGCTGATCGCCGCCTCGAACGCCGCACACGCTTCGGCGACACGTCCACCCGCCAACAGGACGCGGCCGTACTCCTGATGGTGTATCGCGTCGTCGCTGCCGTGCGCAGCGCGCGCCAGGGAACGGATGGCTGCCGCGATCCGGCC
>CAIQIY010000603.1 GCA_903871975.1 uncultured Chloroflexota bacterium
CAATGCCAGATCGCGTACGACGCCGACGCCGGTGGCGCCACCGCCGATGACCAGCACGTCGGTCGTGAGGCTGCGGCTCATGATGACGCCTCTTCGACCCAGTCAAACGTGCGGGTGACGGCTTTCTTCCATGCGCGATACCGTGTCTCGCGAACATCGGCCGCGAGCGTCGGCTGCCAGCTGCGGTCGGCGACCCACTGCTGCCGCAATTCGTCCAGATCGCGCCAGACACCGACTGCCAGGCCGGCGGCGTATGCCGCACCGAGCGCCGTCGTCTCGGTGATGTGCGGCCGGGTCACCGGCACACCGAGCACGTCACTCTGCAGTTGCATCAGCAGCGCGTTGGCGACCATGCCTCCATCGACACGCAGTGCGGCCAACTTCACGCCGGAGTCGCGCTCCATCGCATCGAAGACCTCGCGCGTCTGCCATGCGGTGGCTTCGAGCGCAGCACGGGCGATGTGGCTGCGGTTGACGTAGCGCGTCAGGCCGACAATCACCCCACGAGCATCGCTGCGCCAGTATGGGGCAAACAATCCGGAGAATGCCGGGACGAAGTAGACGCCGCCGTTGTCGTCGACCAACTGCGCGAGCGCTTCGATCTCGGCGCTGCTGGTGATCATGCCGAGGTTGTCGCGCAACCATTGCACCAGCGCGCCGGCGATCGCGATCGAGCCCTCGAGCGCGTAGACGGCCGGCTTGGTGCCGAACTGATAGGCGACAGTCGTGAGCAGTCCGCTGCGCGATGGAACAATCTCGTGGCCGGTATTCAGCAGCATGAAGCACCCGGTGCCGTAGGTGTTCTTGGCTTCGCCCGGCGCGTAGCATGCCTGCCCAACCAGCGCGGCATGCTGGTCGCCCAGGGCACTCGCGACGGGTACTCCGCCCAGGACACCACGTGCTTCGCCGTAGATCTCGCTCGACGAGCGAATCTGCGGCAGCATCGCTCGCGGGATGCCCAACACCGCCAGGATCGTCGCATCCCAGTCGAGTGTCGCCAGATTCATCAGCATCGTGCGGCTGGCGTTGGTGACATCGGTCAGGTGCGCTCCGGTGAGCCGCCAGATCAGGTAGGTGTCGATGGTGCCGAACAGCGCATCGCCTCGCTCGGCATCGGCACGCAACCCTGGCACCTGCTCGAGCAGCCAGGCGACTTTTGGCCCCGAAAAGTAGGTCGCCAACGGCAGGCCACATCGCTCACGGAATCGATCGATGCCACCGTCGCGCGCCAGTTCGGCGCAGATTCGGTCGGTGCGGGTGTCTTGCCAGACGATCGCCGGCGCATAGGCGCGCCCGGTGTGTCGATTCCAGACGACGGCGGTTTCGCGCTGGTTGGTGATGCCGACCGCCGACAGCTGGCCAGCGACGAGCCTGGCGCGGTCGAGTGCAGCCCGGACGACGCTCTGGGTACGCTCCCAGATCTCTTCGGGGTCGTGCTCGACCCAGCCGGGCCGCGGGAATGACTGGCTGTGTTCTTTCTGGTCGAGGCTGACGATCGCGCCAGTATGATCGAAGATGATGCACCGGGTGCTGGTGGTGCCTTGGTCGATCGCGGCGATGAACTGGGGCTGCATCGATCTGGCCTCCTTTCGGCGACACCACGCGCTGGCTTGGCTGCCGCAGCCGATCGACCAGCTCGCCGGCCACAGGCGTGTCGCCCGGATTATAGCACGCTTGTCCGCGGGCTGGCGCAGGGTGAAGGCGCCAGATGCCGCGGTGGCCCCGGTGTGTTCGCGTCCGACGGCATACCGGCCCGGCGGCGAGGCGTGCAGGCGCCGTCGCTGATCGGCTCACGACCGACCATGGCCCGTCCCCGGCGCCATGGGTGTGCACGTCACCCACCAGTGAGCGTGAACGGCTGCGACACCGATGATGTGTGCTGGTTGTATCACCGGCGACGTGGCGACGCTCAATCAGTGCCGACTGGCCGCGGGCCTGCGGCATCCGGTCTCAACCCTCGGTCAGGTACCAACGGTCGCTCAGTTTGATGGTCGGGATCAGGCCAGCTGAGTTGCCGATCAGTTGACGTAGCTCGATCGGCTGCTCATAGAGCGTCACCGGGCCGCGGTCGGTGTTGCGGATGATCATCATCAGCATCGAGGCGTTGGGAAGTTGCACCATCGCGCGATCACCGTCATCGGAGAGTTTGATCGGCCGATCAAAGGTCATCTCCAACGAGAGCGCCTCGTCATCAGCGAGTTTGGCGCGATCGGCGGCAAAACGGGTCAACGATGCGTTGAGGGCAATGCGCTGGGCGAAGCGCTCTTCTGGAGCAAAATAGCGTGTCAATCGCTCGACCCAATAGCTGCGCGACGTGTCGTCCACGAGCGTGGGCTCTTGTAGCGCTGATCGTAGATCTTCGAAGAAGTTTTCGACGACGCTCTCGGGGGTGATGCCACCACCGGCCGGATCCTGGATCTCGATCACGGCGCTGGCGCCGCCGCCACAGCCCACCAGCCAGGGCATCAGTGCGGCGATGACGAGCAGCGATTGTAGCAATTGCCACGCGTGTGTTCGCATGATGACCTCGTGTCGCGTGGTCACACGCTGGACCACCAGCGCCATTGTATCACGGTCGGACCATCGTCATCGCTGCCGTGAGCGAAGACCACCCGCGGCCGATCCACGTACCGACGTTGCGCCAGACGACGTGATCAGGGTGGCAAGCGACCCGGGGCACACGGCATGTCGTACTGCCCGGCCTGATGCTGCGCTGTCCAATCACAGGCAGAATCCCCGTAGGAAAGGACCGTTGTCGCCAATCTCGTGTGGCAGGCTGCGGCGATTCGGGCGGTCGGCTGCGTGCAGCCGGCAGGAGACCAACACGCTCGCCGATGACCGATCAGCACCAAGCACCTTGCAGTTCCGCCCGCCGGCTCGCCGGCGAGCGCCGCCGTGCGATTGCGCAGTGACGTAGAATGTAGCCATCACGCGCCGTCTGGCGCGTGGCCAGCCATGTCGAAAGACACGGGAGCACCAGATGCGTTGGCCGATGTGGCTCGTGATCACTGCCATCGTCGCCGTGCCAGCGTGGCTGTACTGGCCGGCCGACGCGCGTGCGCACCTGATGGCCGCGCAACAGCGCTGGGCCGGGCGAGCATTCGCCGACTATCGCCTCGTCGTCGAGACCGACACCTGCCTGTATGATGTCGTGGTACGTGCGGGGCGATTGTATGGTGGTGCACGTGATTCGTGCGTCACCCAGGCGCGTACTGTCGAGGGGCTGTTTGCGCTGATCGCCGCCACGGGCATGCAACCACGCTGCATCGCAGGCACGTGCCTGTGCCTCGTGCACACCAGTGTGGCAGCCACGTATGATGCGGCACTGGGGCACCCGGTCAGGATCAACATCAGATCGGTGCTGATGCCACACCTCGCCTCGGCTGACTACTGGCGGGCACTGATGCGCTGGCGCCGCCTGCCTGCGTGCCATGCGTCGGCGACACGACACATTCGTGTGCAGGATGTCGCCCCCCTGTCCGATGATTGAGCGCAGGAAACGGCAGACATCCTGCCACACTGGACGGAGATCAGCATGAATGGTGTCAGTGACGGTGAGCAGGTGCGTCGGATCGCTGCGGCGCTGACAGCATGGTATGGTACGCCACACCATACGCCCAGTGATGATCCCGTAGGCGAACTGGTCGCCACGATCCTGTCGCAAAGCACCACCGACCTGCAGAGCGGCCGGGCCTACCAGGCGCTACGCGAAGCGTTCCCCGACTGGGCAGCCATCCAGCACGCACCGATCGAGTGCGTGGCGGCGAGCATTCGCGGCGCAGGGCTCGCCATGCGCAAGGCCGAACGCATCCAGCAGGCGCTGGCGCAGCTCCACCGCGAGCATGGGGCGTATACGCTCGAACCGCTGCGCGCCCTGAGCCCCGCCGCCGGCCGCGCGTGGCTCACGCGCCTGCCGGGCGTCGGCCCGAAGACCGCCTCGTGTGTCCTGGTATTCGCCTTGGGCGTGCCAGCCATTCCCGTCGATACCCATGTGCACCGCATCGCCCGGCGAACGGCGATGATTGGTCCACGGGTCGGTGCCGATCAGGCGCATGCACTGCTTGAGTCGGCACTGGCGCCCCAGCAGGCGCTCGCATTTCATCTGAACCTGATTCGCCACGGCAAGACGGTATGCCGTGCGATTCGACCGGCTTGCAACCACTGCCCGCTGGCGACATGCTGTCCGCGGCACGGAGTCGCGCCGTGATGGAGCGCATCGGCTTGTGGCACGCGGTGCTCCCGACAACGATCGCGCTGGTCGGCACACTCGCGCTGCTGCTCTGCGCACTGGCGTGGTGGCGGCGCACGACGGGCGGTATATCGCTCGACGTGGTGATCGGCATGCTGACCTGGCTGCTGGTGACACAGGCACTGCTGGGGTGCGTACTGGCACTGACTGGCGTGGCCGTCACACCACTGCACCTGATCTACAGCGTGTTGGCCGCCGGTGCCATTCCGCTGCTCCGCCGAATGGTGCCACACGACCCTGCACCGACGACAATGCTGGTGATCATCGCCCTGGCACTGGCACTCGCCTGGCGTGCCGGCGCGACTGGCCGCTGAGCGTCAGGGTTCGGCCGCCTGTGGCGTGATCAACGCGACCTCGGCGAGTTCGAATGCATCGTTGGTGGCGGACATTGCGAGCCGCAGGCCATCGCTGGCGCGTACGACACCGACCAGGACGCGATGCTGACCCGGTGCATCGTCCCGGGAGGTCACCAGCGCGATGCGCTGGGTCTGGCGCCCTGCGGCGCCCGCTGGCGCCAGCGGGCCATCGTACTGCGCGATGATGCGCCCGGCAGCATCGACCAGATGGACGAAGACGTTGAGCGGCGTCGCGACCGCCTCAAGCCGCCAGTCGAGTTCGAGCAGCACTGCATCGCCGGGTAGGACTGCCTCTGGTCCGATGCGGACCTGCTCAAGTGCGACGGTGTCGGCAAACACGGCATCGACCGCACGGTAGGCACCATCGAGCTGCGCCAATTCGTAGACTGCCAGTTGTACGCCCCCATACCAGCGGCTGCCGGCGATGAAGCTGTTGGCTGTCAGCCAGGTGGGAATTACGGACTCGGGATCGGCTTCGTGCAGGACATAATAAATGGCGTAGATGCGTCGGGGGCGATCGCCGAGCGCATCGAGCTGGTGCTCGACTGCGGCGCGCTCGAGCGGCCGGACGCGTGGCACGACCTCGCGACGCAATGGCCGCTCGAGGTATGCCTGCAGTGCGTCGAATTGGGCGTGGCCATTGGCGATGATGACGTCGTCGTCGCGTGCCGAACGCTCGATGGCAGCACTCACGCCGCGAACGTCATCGCGCCAGGCCCCGGGATCAAACCACTCGCGATGCAATGGGCTGATCGCAGCGGCGACGAGCAGCAGCGCGGTGACGGGCACGACATGGCGCGTGCGATGGATGAGCGCCGCGTGGAGCACTGCGGCGCCACGGCCGAGCAGAATATGAAACGCAGGCAGCGCGAGGAGCAGAAAGCGCGGCCGGTAGTATGGCTGCTCAAGTGAGACCAGCATCAGGATCAGTATCGGCACGCTCCACCACAACAGCGGTGCCCACGGCGCTGCCTGCCCGCGAAGCCGGCCGAGACTCGCCACGAGCACCACGGCGAACACGACCAGCCAGGCGTGCAGGGCGGTCGATGGATCGCGACCAAGGCTGAAACTGGCGAAGGTATCGAAGGGGATCGCATACCAGTGCGCCGCACCCGTCGGCCACGCCGCCAGCCGCTCGCGATTGAGCGATAGCCATGCGATGCTGATCACGGCCATCGCCAGGTGCCCCACCCCCCAGATGCCGAGCAGCCACCACCGGCGACTGCGCCACAGCTGCCATGCACCGAGCGCCGCCGGCACGATGATCACTGCGGGGGTGAAGGCGTGACTGAGTATCAGTGCTGTGGCGCTGATTCCGTAACCCACCAGTGCGCGACGCCGCCCATGCCGCGACCATTCGTCGTAGCATAACCAGGCGACCGCAGTCAACGTCATGACCAGGCTGTACATGCGAGCTTCCTGGCCATAGTGGATCGCCAGGGGAGCAGTCAGCGAGACCAGCGCCGTCACCGCTGCCGCGTGGTTGCCTGCCCAGCGCCGCGCCAGCACGACAGTCACCACGACGCCGAGCGCGCCAGCCAGCGCACTCAGGGCACGCAGCTCGGCTACTCCGCTGCCAACCAGCCGACTCCAGGCATGCAGCACCAGGTAGTAGAACGGGGGGTGCAGGCCGCGCGCCGCCTCGCGGACGATCACATCGGCCGGGCGCAGGGCATAGGTCCGCGAGATGCCCTCATCAGCCCAGATGCTCTGCCGGTCGATCGCGTAGAGCCGCAGCCCGAGCGCGAGTAGCGCGAGCCCGACCAGCGCCAGCGGCCATGCCCAGCGCCGCCAGAATGTCGATCCAGTCATCGCCGACGCCGCCCAACCCTGGTGGCTGCCATCCGGGGCCGCGTCCTCGTGAATGTCGTCATCAGTCTTTCATCAATGGCAGACAGTCCCGAGACGATCTGCCGCTGGCGTAGCGTGGCACATGTCGCTGCCGTCAGTGCATCTGGCGGCGATTATTGCATCGGTCGCCGTGGGAGTCAAGCAGCACGCTACGAAGCCGGGTCGTAATGATGGCAGGGTATCTGGCACACGCCAATGCAACATACCGCAGCGGTAGCACCTGCGTGGCGGCGTCGGGCTGCCATGTGGCGTGGCCACCACTGGCGCTCACCCGGTCGCGGTGCCGCCATGGTGCCGTTCACCGACAGCCCCAAATCTGTGCGCCGCGATGCGTGCGGTATGGTGTGCCACGGGCACCTGTCGAACCG
>CAIQIY010000604.1 GCA_903871975.1 uncultured Chloroflexota bacterium
ACAGGCCCCAGGCCTGCCAGGTGCCGCAGACGACGCGTACCCAGGCGCCATCGTCGAGATCAGGCTGATCGGCAATGTGATTACGATAGACCCAGGGATGGCCGCGTGTCAGCGACTCGCGGAGCGTTGTGGCGAGATGGATGATCGGCACGTCGCGGCGCGCCGCAGGGCGTCGTGGCATGGCATTCAGGTCCGATCTGGTTCGGGAGGTGCCGCTGGCAGATCGCCGGCTGCGGCAGCAGTGGGATATGGCGCCGACAGTGTCAGCATGGCCTGGAAGGCTGCTTCGTCGAGGACTGGCACGCCAAGCTCCTGGGCCCGCGCGATCTTGCTGGCACTCGGGTCGCTGCCGACGATCAGGGCGCTCGTCTTGCGGGTGACGCTGCCGGTCGCTTTGCCGCCGTGCGCCACGATCAGGGCGCTCGCCTGCTCGCGCGAGAGCGCGCCCAACGTTCCGCTGATGACCAGCGTCTTGCCGGTGAGCGCGCTGCCCCGCCGCGGTGGTGCCTGCCACGCGCCCACCACGCCGGCCTGCTGCAGGCGGGCGATCACTGCACGATTGGTGGGTTCGGCGAAGTACCTCGCGACGCTGGCGGCGATGGTTGGTCCGATTCCATCGATTGCGGCAATGTGCTCGGCAGGTGCCGCGGCGAGTGCATCAAGGCTGCCGAACGCGTCGGCGAGCTGCTGGGCGACCGCTTCGCCGACGTGGCGAATACAGAGCCCGACCAGCAGTCGTGGCAATGGGCGGCTGCGCGACTCGGCGATCGCGGCGAGCAAGTTGCTGATCCGCCGCTCGCCATACCCCTCGACACCGGCAAAGCATGCTGCATCAAGCCGATAGAGATCGGCGATGTCGTGTACCCAGCCACGCTCGACGAATTGTTGGGCCTGTCGCTCGCCGATGCCGGCAATGTCCATCGCGCCGCGCGAGACGAAGTGCTCGATGCGGCGTACCAGTTGCGCCGGGCACGTGCCGACATTGCCACAGCGGAGTGCGACCTCGCCAGCGCTGCGCTCGAGCGCGCTGCCGCATGCCGGACACTGCACCGGTGCCTGCCAGGGCTGTTCCGTGCCGTCGCGCCGCTCGACGATCGGTGCGATGATCTGGGGGATCACGTCGCCCGCACGTTTGATGATCACGATGTCACCGATGCGGATGTCGCGCTCGGCGATGTAGTCGGCGTGGTGCAGCGTCGCGTGACGCACGGTGACGCCGCCGAGCTCGACCGGCTCGATGACTGCCTGTGGCGTGATCACACCGGTGCGTCCGACGTGGATCACGATGTCGAGCAGGCGGCTGCTGGTCTCGCGGGCAGGAAACTTGTAGGCGATCGCCCAGCGTGGCTCGCGCCCAACATGCCCGAGTTCGGCCTGTTGGGTGACATCGTCGACCTTGAGCACCATGCCGTCGGCCTCATAGGCGAGCTGGTCGCGACGTTGCATCCACGTGCGGCAATACGCCAGCGCCGTAGCGACATCAGCACAGCGTTGTGCGTCATCGTTGACCGCAAATCCGAGTGCGCGCAACCAGGCCAGCGCATGCCATTGGCTCGGCGGCGTGGCATCGCTGCTCATGGCGATGCCATACGCGAAGAAACGGAGCGGCCGGCCGGCTGTAATGGCGGGATCGCGCTGACGCAACGAACCAGCGGCGGCGTTGCGCGGATTGGCGGCGACGCGCTCGCCAGCGAGGGCCAACCGCTGGTTCAATGCGTCAAAATCGGCGATGCGCATGTAGACCTCGCCCCGCACCTCCAGCATATCCGGGATCGCCCACGTTGGCCCGGGATCGCGCAGGGTCAGCGGGATGCTGCCGATCGTCCGCACATTCGCGCTGACGTCCTCGCCAATTTCGCCATCACCACGAGTCGCGCCACGAACCAGTCGGCCGTGCTCATACATCAATGTGATGGCGAGCCCATCGATCTTCGGCTCGGCGACGAGTGCCAGCGGGGTGTCAAGCGCGAGTGCACGGTGAATGCGATCATGCCATGCGAGCACATCAGCGTCGGTGAATGCATTTGCCAGCGACAGCATCGGTATCGGATGACGCACCTTTGCGAATCGGTCGGTCGGTGTGGCACCGATTCGCTGTGTCGGCGAGTCTTCGGCGATGAGGTGTGGCGCAGCAGCTTCAATGGCACGAAGTTCGGCGATCAGCGCATCATACTCAGCATCGCTCACCAGAGGTGCATCGAGGACATGATAATGATAGTCATACTCGTGAAGGAGTGCGCGCAATGCTGCAGCACGTGCACCAAGATCGGTCATCATCACTGATCTCCTCGTGGTGGCCTGACAGTGCAGCTGCGGTGCGGCTTCGCCGGCGATCGTCTCACGTGCGTGTCAGCCTACCAGATCGGCGTCGGCGGGATGGGCTGTGACGAACGCCTGAAACGCTGCCACCACCTGGGCATGCGTTGCCTCGAGCGAACCGCTGTTATCGATCACGACATCGGCCACGGCGCGCCGCGGCCCTTCTGCCGGCTGGGCGGCGAGGCGGGCCCGGGCTTCCTCGGGCGTGAGGCCGCGACGGCCGACCAGTCGCTCGAATTGCTGGTGCGGGTCGCAGGTGACCAGCCAGATCGCCGTACATCGGTCACGCCAGCCACCCTCGATCAGTTTGACTGCATCGATCACTGCCACGGCCGACGGATGAGTGCTGGCCAGCTCGGCCAGCCACGCCATGACATGGTGCCGAACCGCCGGATGTACGATGTGTTCGAGGCGCCGCAAGGCGGCCGGGTCGGCGAATACCATGGCCCCCAGGCGCCGGCGATCGAT
>CAIQIY010000605.1 GCA_903871975.1 uncultured Chloroflexota bacterium
CACCATAGGTCGTCAGATCGCCGGCGCACAATGCTGCCGCCCCCGCCGCCGCCGCCTGGCGCAGCGGATCGAGCGCCGGCGCGCCATCGTGCGCCCGCAGCCGGGCGATCACCTGCTCGTGCACCGCCGACGAATGATGCGACCGGCCGAGAAACACCGTCAGCAGCGTGCGTTCGAGCATTGCGCGCACCGTCGCCGGCACCGGCAGCATCGTCACCTGCGCCATCGGATACGCCGGCATCTCCACCAGATTGATGCCGCCGAACGCCGCCGCCAGCTGATCCTGCACGCCCGACTGCCAGCCCAGATGCAGCGTCTCGACGCGGTGGGCTGCGCGCGCCAGTTCGGCCACCGTGCGTCCGCCGCCGGCGAGGCGATCGAGTGCCGCGAGCAGCGCCACACACACCGCCGCCGACGTGCCAGTCGAGCACCCCGGCGGCACATCGGCCGCACACGCGATCTGCACCGCCATGCGTGGCGGCAGTGGAATCTCGCGCAGCGCCGCCTCGAGCAGCGGATGCCGACCCGGCGGCTGCATCGGGGCAAACTCGTAGCGCTCGCCGGTGCTGGCGACATCGAACTGCACCATCGGCACCGCAGCCGACCAGGCCTGCAGCGTCACGCGGGCACCAGGATTCACGGCGATATGGCACACCGCGCCATGGCCCGCAAACCAGGTATCGCTCCAGCCACCCAGATCGGCGACGCGCACCGGCGCGCGGGCGATGATGCGCCGCGTGATCACGACGTCCTCGTGCGTGCGATCCGTTGGTACTCGGACAACCGGTTGAGCGCCTCGAGCGGCGTCAGCTCATTGATCTCGAGGCGACTGAGCGCCGTGATCAGTGGGTCGGCCACCACCGGCGGCGGCAGATCCTCGGGCGGTGCGACATGCGGCGCCACCACCGCCGGGCCGCGTCGCTCCAGTTCGGCCAGCAGCGCGCGGGCGCGGCGAATGACTGCCGGCGGCGCGCCCGCCAGCGCGGCCACATGGATGCCATACGAGCGATCCGCACCACCCGGACGCAGCGTGTGGAGGAATACCACCTGACCATCGCGCTCGACCGCCGCCATATGGGCGTTCACCAGGCGCGGCAGCGTCGCCTCGAGCAGCGTCAGTTCGTGGTAGTGTGTCGCGAACAGCGTGCGGCAACCGAGCCGCGGCTCATCATGCAGATACTCGAGCACCGCCCGCGCGATCGCCATGCCATCGTAGGTGCTCGTACCACGGCCCACCTCGTCGAGCACGATCAGGCTGCGGCGCGTCGCCTGTGCCAGGATCGCCGCCGTCTCGCTCATCTCCACCATGAACGTCGACTGCCCGGTCGCGATGTCGTCCTGGGCGCCGATGCGGGTGAAGACACGATCGACGATGCCGATCTCGGCTGCATCGGCCGGCACAAAGGCACCGATCTGTGCGAGCAGCACGATCAGCGCCACCTGGCGCATCAGCGTCGACTTGCCGGTCATATTGGCGCCGGTGATCACCATGATCTGGTGCGTCGCCGGATCGAGCTCCAGGTCATTCGGCACAAACCCACCATCGCTGGTCCGCTCGACCACCGGATGGCGGCCGGCGCGAATCCGCAGGCGTGCATCGTCATGGATGCTGGGGCGGCAGTAGCGGCCATGCACCGCCACTTCGGCCAGCGACGTCACGACATCGACGACCGACAGCGCACGCGCAGTCGCGAGCAGCGCGGCGCCATCGGCAGCGATGGCGGTGCAGATGCGTGCAAACGCCTGGCGCTCAAGTTCGAGCAGCCGTTCGCGCGCCCGCAACACGAGCTCCTCGTACGTCTTGAGCTCTTCGGTGACATACCGTTCGCCGCTGGTGAGGGTCTGTTTGCGGATCCAGTGCTCCGGCACGCGCTCGGCGGCACTGCGCGGCACCTCAAGATAATAGCCGAACACCTTGTTGTAGGCGACGCGCAGCGACTTGATGCCGGTGCGTTCCTGCTCGCGCGGTTCGAGTGCCGCGATCCACTGCTGGGCGTCGCGGTTTGCGCGCACCACCTCGTCGATCTGTGGCTCGAACCCGGCGCGCACCACGCGGCGTGCCGGCTCATCGGCGGTGTCGCCGCGCAGGTAATCCGACGCACCGAGCAACGCGGGCGGCTGGTCATCGAGTGCGCGCTCGAGCAACGCCAGCGTAGCGGCACACGGGTCGATCACCGCCGGCGCATCGGGCGGCGGCAGCAGCGCATCATCGTCATCGAACAGCCCGGCAGTGCTGGCCGCCGGCGGCGGTGCGCGCCGCCGCCGTGGCGCCTCGGGCACCGGCAACGTGCCTGGTGCCAGCTCGAGCCCGGCGGGTGTCCAGCCGTTGAGTGCGGCACACAGCGCCGGCAGCGCGCGCAACCCATCGCGCAGCCGTGCCAGATCGCGCGGCGTGACCACCGTCGGGCCCTGGAGCACGCGATTGACGATCCGCTCGACGTCGCCCACGCTGCGCAGCGCCTCGCGCACCGCCGCACGACCAAGCGCATCGTCGCAGAAGTGAGCCACCGCATCATGGCGCCGCACGATGCGGTCGCGCTCGAGCAGCGGCTGCGCGATCCAGCGTCGCAACAGGCGCGCACCCATCGGCGTGCGCGTCTGGTCGAGCACCGCGACCAGCGAACCCTGGCGTGCCCCGCCGCTGCCCTCGAGCAGCTCGAGATTACGCCGGGTGGGCGGATCGAGGAACATCACCGTGCCGGGATCATAGGCGCGCAACCCGGTCAGATGGCGCAGCGCACCCGCCTGCGTCGCATGGGCATACTGCAGCAGCGCGCCAGCCGCCCGCGCCGCCAACGGCCGGTCGGCCAAGCCAAATCCGGCGAGCGTCGTCACGGCAAACTGCTGCTGGATCGCGTCACGCGCGGTGCGTGCGTCCCAGTGCCAGGCCGGCCAGACGCTCACCGTGCCATGCGCCCAGCGCGCGTGGTTGGCGCGATCGACGCGGCGGGCGACCCGTTCGGCAGGCAACAGGACCTCGCGCTCATCCCGCGTGAGGAACTCGAGGTCGCTGCGCAGGCTGGCGCTGGCTGGCGTCAGGCCGGGCGGCCGTTGGGCCGCCACGTCGCTCACCAGGATCTCGGCCGGGCGCAACCGTGCCAATTCGCCCGACGCCGCGGCCACCGCGCCGTCGCCGTGAAACTCGGTGGCCGCAAACTCGCCGGTGCTCAGATCGGCGTACGCCAGGCCGGCACGGCCATCGTCGACCAGCACGGCGCACAGGTACAGGTTGTGGTCATCGGCCAGCATGCCGGCGTCGACGACGGTGCCCGGCGTGATCACGCGCACGATCTGCCGCTCGACCATGCCGCGTTGTGCGCCACCCGGCTCGATGCCGGCGGCGAAGCGCGAGCGCGGCCGCGTATCGCTGCGGCTGGTGGCGGTCTCCGAGACCTGTTCGGCGATGGCGACGCGATAGCCGGCGCCGACCAGCCGTGCGATGTAGCTCTCGACGGCGTGGTAGGGCATGCCGGACATCGGGCAGCGCTGGCGTTCGCCCTGCGGATCACTGGCGAACTCCTTCGAGGTCAGGGTGACGTCGAACAGCTCGGCGACGAGCTTGGCATCGTCGTCGAAGGCTTCGTAGAAGTCGCCCAGGCGGTACAGCAGCACCGCATCGGGCTGGCTCGCCTTGAGCTCGCGGTACTGGATGTACCAGCGATGCAGCTCGAACCCGGGAAACTGGCCGGCGAGCTGCTGCTGCAGCGAGCGTCGTTCAGACGCCGTCATGTGGGACTCTCCTGAGATGCGGCGCGATCGCGCGCGATGTGTCCCCCCATCATAGCATCATCTGCAGCGGCGCGCCGCTTGAGTCTCAGCGCCGGACGATCAGGGCGTCGACCAGGACGACACCCTGGCCAGCCGGCAGCACCATCACGGGATTGAGGTCGATCGCCGCGACGTGGTCGCGCCAGTGCCATGCGAGTGCCGACAGCCGGGCGATCACCTGCGCCAGCGCATCGATGTCGCCCGGCGCCGTGCCGCGATAGCCAGCCAGCATGCGGGCGGCACGGGTCTCGTCGATCATTGCCCGGGCGGTGGCGGCGTCGAACGGCGCCGCACGCATGGCGATGTCGTCGAGCAGCTCGACCAGCACGCCACCGAGGCCGAACGCGACGACCGGACCGAGACCGGGGTGATTGGTGACGCCGAGCAGCATCTCGGCGCCGCGTATCATCGGCTGCACCAGCACGCCAGCGTCGC
>CAIQIY010000606.1 GCA_903871975.1 uncultured Chloroflexota bacterium
ACAGCGTGAATGCTCGTCATGATCACGCCGAGCCGTGCCAGCGCCGCACCGCGTACCTCGGGCGTCGCCTGGTAGAGCGTCACGCCCGCCTGCCCCGGCAGATGCCCGGTGAGCAACACGGTGGTATGGTCATCATCGAGTAACGCCAGCAGGCGTGGCGCCGGCAGCGCGGCGGCGGTCGCCAGTGTCAGGGCTTCGGCTTCGCGGCGGATGTCCTCGCGACGTGTGTCGATCGTGCCACCTTTGGCCACGCACGGCACGCCCCCAATGCTCACGACCAGGGTGGTGTGCGAAAAACCGCCGAGCGTGTCGGCGAGCGGCTCGATCGTGACGCCGGGATGATGACGACGGAGCCAGTCCAGCAGAGTCGATGAATCCATCAGCAGTGCCTGTCGTCGGTGGTGCCGCCATAGCACCGCAGCCATGGCGCGCAGGGCCTGCCTGCGGGGCAGCACTGTAGCACAGTTCCAGCGGGACGCCAACCGCATCGGTCAGCCTCCGTACTGTCACTCGTAGAGCATTGCCCGCGAATCACGGTCCAATCACCAACCACAATCCTCGCGGGATGCTCTGTAGACCAGCGATGCATGATCCTGTGGCCCGGCGACCACATGACACGCTACAGCCATGGAACCGTACCGCTGCGAATAGGTGACAGCACGCACAAACGTGTCCAGGAATCTCATGCATACTGCCATCCTGTGTATTGATGACCACTCCGATGTCGCTTCGACGTTTGACAGGTGAGTAACTTGCACGGATACTTGCGTCATGCCATCGTGTCTTCCCATGCCAACCTGGTTCTGCACTGAGAGGAAGGTCATTCCCCGCATGCGAACACGCGCACGGAGCCCACTGCTCGGCAGGCAACCGACCCCCATTACAGTGGCACCGGCGACTGCCACAGCCCCGACGCGATCATGGCACTGCATCAATGCACCTGCCGCCTCGCAGTCACCGTGCCTGGTGGACCCTGGCAACCCGCAACCCACAACCTGGATCCCGCCGCTATGCAGCCACAGATTGCCAACCAGATCCAGCGTGCCATCGACGGTCCGAAGAGTACGCCGATCGAAACATCAGCGACCATGCCCGCAACTACCCCTGACGATGAACTGCGACTGGCTACGCTGATCGGGCGGCTGTGTGGCATCTCTGATCCGATGCCCCGACGCAGCTGCTGTCGGCCGCTTTCAGTATCTTGGCGCTCTTGATCAATACGATGACCAACAATTGAGCAGAATAGCGTGATTCATTATGCATAGTGAGGTAGTAGTCATTCATGGAGTATATAAAGCTTGGTGATTCTGGAATTACGGTATCAAGACTCGCTTTTGGATGTGAGCAACTCGGAGGATATGCCTGGGGTGATATTGACCTTCAAGAAACGTGTCGTGCTGTAGAAGAAGCCGTTGATTGTGGGATCAATTTTTTTGACACTTCAGATACCTATGGACCTCACGAATCAGAGAAGAACCTGGCACGTGCGCTTGGATCACAACGAAAAAACGTAGTCATTAGTTCAAAGTTCGGAGTTCGGCTGAGAGATGACAAAACAGCCTACTATGATAGCTCTCCAGCATGGCTTGATAGAGCACTTGAGGGAAGCCTGCGCCGTCTGGGCACTGATTATATTGATCTCTACTTCGTGCACTATCCTGACGGTTTTACACCACTAGAAGATACAATTCATGCACTTGACTCCAAAGTGGCTGAAGGCAAGATACGATGTTATGGTATCAGTAATGTCACTCCTGCACAATTTTCACATTGGAGGCATTCATCATGTTCTGCTATACAACTTGAATATAGTTTAGCCAATCGATCGAACGAATCACATTTGCATGAAATATCTCGTTCCTCAATTGCATCACCAATGGTATATGGTGTATTAGGGCAAGGAATACTTACTGGTCGATATCGATCTGACACAACATTTGCACAAAACGATAGGCGACGTCATGAGAGATATGTCAATTTTCATGGTGACAAATTGACTAGAAATATACAAATTGCCCAGAAATTACAAAATATGGGAACTATTATACAGCATACTGCTTCACAAATTGCAGTTCGTTGGGTACTCGATACGTTACCTCGATCTATTGCTATTGCCGGCATTAAACGACGAGATCAACTCCATGATCTGAGAATGTCGCTCGGATGGAACCTGAGCACCGAAGAACTTGTTGAAATATCGGAATTTTGATCTTTTTCTCAGTAAACATGGCTGTTACTATCAAGTATCAAAATACACATACATTATATATTATTACCACCGTATATACAGCACTATGCGCACATTTCAGATAATCACGCTGATCCAGATTACCCAGCGACGTCGCCAAGTATCTGCCAGGCGCATGAACGTCACATTCACCGCGCGAGGACCCTCCTCATACTTCGTTGCGCATGCCGCATGATGGCTGGAGCATGCCAGCAATGGCAGCGACGAATGGCACGACCACACACAGCGGGGACCTGATGCTCGGCGGCATACCCGCTGCCGCAGCGTCATCCACCGACGCCCCAGTCATCACCGCCCACCCAGTAGCGCGTCACCTGGTTCGGGTCAATCCGTCGTGTCTCCCATCCCTTGTCAGCTGTTCATGGCACAGTTGGTCGCACTGCGATCCCACCCCGGAACAGTGTTACCATACACGGCCCGCTTCCTGAATCAATGCTGTCACTCGTTGCAGCCGTACCGCCCGAGTGCTATAATGCCGGGCACGACACCTGTCCGTCTGTCGCGCGCAGTTCCGGCAGCTCAAAGCCAGCGAGTGAGGGTTGTCGGGCCAATGTCTCAGCAGGCGCCACAGGCAGCACTACCAACGCTCAACAATCGCTACCGACTGGACGCCCAGCTCGGCACGGGCCGCCTCGCATCGATCTACCGTGCCACCGACCTGCAGCGCCGACAGTCGGTGCTGGTGCATCTGTTACGGCGCGAGCTGCTCGAGCAACCGGCTTTGCGGCAGCGTTTCGACGTCGAAGCGCGTCATGCGGCACAACGTTCGCACGCGGCGTTTCCCACCGTCATCGAGCGCGGCGAGGCAGCCGGGCGACCATACCTGGTCACCGACGACATCAGCGGCACCATACTCCGCGAGCGACTCCCGTTGAACGCCGAGCACGGCCTGGCGATCGCGCGGCAGATTGTCGCGGCGATCGATGCCTGCCAGCGCGCCGGCGTGCCACATCCTCCGATCAGCAGTGCGCACATCATGCTCGACGATGCGGGCCGGGTCACCATGTTCGAGCACTGGGCGCTCGATCCCGGAGAACTGCGCCGCGACCGCGCCTTCTATCGCGCGCCCGAATCCGGCACCGAGCATGGTGCGGCAACCAGCGTCGTCTACGAGCTGGGCGTCCTGCTTCACGAGATCCTCGTTGGCCGCCCCCGCGACGGTGGCGCACGCGCCACACCGTGCGTGCTGCCGGCACAGCTGCTGCTTGGCGACCTCGAGCGCCTCATCCAGGGCGCCACTGCACCCGATCCGGCACAACGGCCACACGACGTTGCGACCGTCGGCCGGATGCTCGAGGCGGCAGTCGGCCGAACGATGGCCACCACTCGACGCATCGGCACCGACCGCGGGCAGAAGCGTGGTGCCGCGCGTCCTGCCACAGCGCCGTCAGCGACGCGGCCAGCTGGCCGCTGGTTGCCCCACCGAATCATCGGGCTGGTGTTCATCATCGCCTTCGCGCTCGGTCTGACCGCACTCACCTATCACGTCGCGCTGAGTGCCATCCCGTTCGTCGCTGGGCTGGAGCGGCCCATCGCCGAAGGTCTCGAACGGCTCGGCATTCGCCCTCCCGAATGGCTCACCGGTGTCGTCGGCGAAGCCGGCGATGTGCTTGTCGTCACGATCGCCGATGCCCAGGGGCTGAATCTGCGTCAAGCCCCCGGTCTCGGAACTGCCGTGCTCGGAGTCCTGTCGGGCGGCACCCAGGTGCGGCGCATCAGTGGGCCGATCATCGTCGACGATGTGCCGTGGCTCGAGGTGCGTGCACGGATTGGTGAGCGCGATGTCGAAGGCTGGGTCTCGGCACATTTCGTGCGTGCGCTCGAATGATCACGATTCCGCAGTAAAGGATCGATCACGATGGAGTTGTCCGACGGCGCGATCATCACGCGGCTGCGCCAAGCGCAACGGATGGTAGTGCTCACGGGTGGCGGGCTCGCCGCCGAGAGCGGCTTTCCCACCTTCGCCCAATCGCAGACGGGATCGTGGGCCCACTATGCCGTGAGCGAACTGGCAACACCGCAGGCATTCGTGCGCAATCCGCGCCTGGTGTGGCAATGGTATGCCCACCGCCGGATGCTCGCCGCACAATGCCAACCATCAGTCAGCCATCAGGTGTTGGCACAGTTCGAGCAACTGATTCCCGAGTATCTGCTCGTCACCCAGGCGATTGACGGATTGCACGCACGCTCAGGCGTAGCCAACCTCGTCGAACTCAATGGATCACTGCAGCGCAGCCGATGCTTCGAGAGCGGTGAGGTCTTCACGTCGTGGGAAGAAGAAGGCCCATCGCCGCCGATCTGCCCACACTGCGGCGCCCCACTGCGGCCCGATGTCGTCATGTATGGCGAAGGATTGCCACAGCGCGCCCTGCAACGCGTACGGCAAGCCATCGAACAATGTGATGTATTGCTGTGCGTCGGCGAGATCGGGGCCATCGAACCGGTAGCATCGTTTCCGTTCGTCGCCCGCCGCGTCGGTGCGCTGGTGGTATCGATTGCGCCAGATGAATCGATATACAGCATCCTGGCAGACCATGCATTGTCGACCCGCCCTGCAGCCACGTTGCCGGCGATCCTCGCCGCCCTGCGTGCATCGTGATGCTGCACCATGATGGGACACCGATGACTGGGGGGAACAAGCCTGGCACACGGGTGCGGCTGCGCCCGTGGCAACGAGCCGACGATCTCGATTCGCTGGCCTGGCCACCACATGCCGATCCACTGAGCGGGGTGTGGAACCTGCAACGGCCACCTGGTGTCGCCGACGTCGTCTGGACATCGTTCGGTGATTCATCGATCCGGCGCACCTGGGCGATCGAGCGGATCAACGACGAGCGCCTGATTGGACGGATATCGCTCCGCGACATCGATGTCCGCCGGGGCGTGGCGCGCCTGGGCATCACGCTCGGACAGCCATTCGTCAGCCGGGGGCTCGGTACCGAAGCCCTCGAGTGTTTCCTCAGGATATTCTTCGAGGAGCTCGGCGGCACCGGATTTCAGGCGATGGTACTCGATGTCGCAGCGGTCAATCTGCGTGCAGTGCGCTGCTACGACCACCTGGGGTTCCGCTACATCGCCAGCGATTGGCGTGATGCCGGTGGTGCCTTCGATCCGGTCGTGCTCGATTCGCCAGCCTATGCAGATCGTGCGCAATTCTTCCGTCGCAGCGGGCAACGCATCCAAGCCGAGTTCTACGAGATGCGCCTCGAACGCCACGAGTGGCGCGCGCGCGTCGCCCAACAGCGTGTGTGATTGCGCCGGGCGGTCGCCTGCTACCCTATGGTGAACGGATTCAGCGCCGCGCCACCTCGCGAGGGATGGTGCACGCGACGCCGCGTGTCGTGTCTCACCGCGATGACTCAACGGCGACGGCTGCGAGCGACTGTAGCTGATCGATGAGCGTGACACTGCATTGCACACCGGTGCGTGGCTGCATCACGATCATGCCGTGCTGGCGGTGGGGAATCCTGAGCCGCACCCGATCTTCGCCAGGCCATTCACGCAGGATATCGTGGATGTGCTGCATGGTCTGAATCAACACGTCGTCGGGCCCCGATGCAAGGCTGATGAGCAACTCACGCGCGTCACCGCCGTTGCCGCCGTTCCCGCCGTTGCCCTCGTGCGCCGGAGCGACGGATACGCGCCCCCGCGGTTTCAGGATTGCGGTTGGCTCGGCGATCGGTGCCATCGCCACGGGGGCTGGTGTCGTCGCCACGGGGGCTGGTGTCGTCGCCACGGGGGCTGGTGTCGTCAGATCCAGCGATGTCGCACTCTCGACCACCAGCTGAACCGTCTCATTCCGGCGATCGACTTTTGCCACAACACGTACCAGCGCATCAGCGACGATCACTGCACGGACGCGCTCAAGGTGTCGTGGGAAGTCCACGAGCACGACGCTGTCTTCCTGATCATCCTCGAGCGTCGCTACCAGCATCTCATCGCCTTTTTTCGTCGTAAT
>CAIQIY010000607.1 GCA_903871975.1 uncultured Chloroflexota bacterium
CATCGTGCGTGTGCTCCTCGACTCCCCTTGGGTGGCTGGTTGTTGGTCGGATGTGGGACCGGTGACCCGGTCAGGAGGCCTTGACCTTGGACTTCTGCACGAGCTCCTCGGCGACGCTGCGCGGCACCTCGGCGTAGTGCGAGAACTCCATCGACGATGCCGCGCGGCCCTGCGTCATGCTGCGCAGGTCCGTGACGTACCCGAACATCGCGGCAAGGGGGACGAAGCCGCGGACGACCTGCGTCCCCTGGCGGTTGTCCATGCCCTCGATCTGCCCGCGGCGCGAGTTGAGGTCGCCGATCACGTCACCCATGAACTCCTCGGGCATCGTGCACTCGACGCGCATGATCGGCTCGAGGATCGTGGGATCGGCCTTCTCGACGGCATCCTTCACGGCCATGGAGCCCGCGATCTTGAACGCCATCTCCGACGAGTCGACGTCGTGGTATGAGCCGTCATAGAGCGTGGCCCGCAGATCGACGACCGGATATCCGGCGAGTACACCGGTCTGCATGGCTTCGCGCAGCCCGGCCTCGATCGCAGGCACATACTCGCGCGGCACCGTGCCACCGACGATGCCATTGACGAACTCGAAGCCCTTGCCCGGATCCAGCGGCTCGAATCGCACGCGAACGTGACCGTACTGCCCCTTGCCACCCGACTGGCGCACGAACTTGCTGTCGATGTCGCTGCCCTGTGTGATCGCTTCGCGGTACGCCACCTGCGGCTTGCCCTGGTTCGCTTCGACCTTATACTCGCGGCGCATGCGGTCGACGATCACCTCAAGGTGGAGTTCGCCCATGCCGGCGATGATCGTCTGGCCGGTCTCCTGATCCGTGTACACACGGAACGTCGGATCTTCTTCACTCAGCTTGCTGAGCGCGATCGTCATCTTGTCCTGGTCGGCCTTGGTCTTTGGCTCGATCGCCAGCTGGATGACCGGCTCGGGAAACCGAATGCTCTCGAGGACGATTGGCGCGCCGACATCACAGATCGTGTCGCCGGTGAAGCTCTGCTTCGGCCCGACCATCGCTGCAATGTCGCCGGCATATACCGACTCGATGTCCTCGCGGTGATTGGCGTGCATCTGCAGGATGCGGCCGAGGCGCTCACGCTGGTTGCGCGTGCTGTTGAGGACGTACGAGCCTTTTTCGATCTTGCCGGAATAGACCCGGAAGTACGCGAGCTTGCCGACAAACGGGTCGGCGACGATCTTGAAGACCAGCCCGGTGAATGGCGCATCGTCGCTGACCGATCGGGTGATCGCATCGGTATCGGGGTCGTCGAGATCCTGCCCCGGATATGCACCACGAATGGCCGGGCGATCGAGCGGCGATGGCAGGTAATCGACGACGGCGTCGAGCATGCGCTGTACGCCCTTGTTGCGCAACGCGGCCCCACACAGCACCGGCACAAGCCGGCCGTCGATCGTCGCCTGGCGCAACGCTCGCTTGAGATCTTCGGGGGCAATCTCCATGCCCTCGAGATACATCAGCGTGAGCTCATCATCGGTCTCGGCGATCGCCTCGATCATCTGGTTGCGCAACGCTTCGGCAGTGGCGGCAACATCGTCGGGGATGTCGACCTCCTCGAAGCCACCCTGGTTGTCGGTGTAGATCAAGGCACGATTGATCAGCAGATCGACCTGGCCACGGAAGCGGTCTTCCGATCCGATGGGCAGCTGGATGGGCACCGGCGTGGCGCCGAGGCGGTCGCGGATCATCTGGACCGTTCGCTCGAAGTTGGCACCGATGCGATCCATCTTGTTGATGAAGCAGATGCGCGGTACCCGATACTTGTCGGCCTGGCGCCATACCGTCTCGGATTGCGGCTCGACGCCGGCGACTGCATCGAAGACGACCACGCCACCATCGAGGACACGCAACGAGCGCTCGACTTCTACCGTGAAATCGACGTGCCCCGGGGTATCGATGATGTTGATCCGGTGGTCATTCCAGGCAGCCGTCGTCGCCGCTGCGGTGATCGTGATGCCGCGCTCGCGCTCCTGCTCCATGAAGTCCATGACCGCCGTGCCTTCATGTACCTCGCCGAGCTTGTAGGTACGCCCGGTGTAGTACAGAATACGCTCGGTGGTCGTCGTCTTCCCCGCATCGATGTGGGCGATGATACCGATATTTCGAATCCGCGCTAGCGGAACTTCACGAGCCATCTGTCGTTCATCTCCTGTTCGCGCGTCCTCCATAGCCCCATCGCCAGGCGACGACCCGTCTCGTATATCTCAGAACCGACCGTAGTGCGAGAAGGCACGGTTGGCCTCGGCCATGCGCTGAACATCCTCTTTGCGCTTGATCGTGTTGCCGGTGTTGTTGTATGCGTCGACCAGCTCGGAGGCGAGCCGCTCGTGCATCGGCCGGCCGCTGCGCGAACGGGCTGACAGCAGCAGCCAGCGCATCGCCAACGACTGGCGACGATCACTCTTGACTTC
>CAIQIY010000608.1 GCA_903871975.1 uncultured Chloroflexota bacterium
CCCGCCCCTACAGTGTGGCGGCGGGCCGCATGACCCATCAGTGAGTCCCGGGTTGGCACAGGGAGGTATCACTGCAGTGGGGGCGTGGTCATCATGCGGGATACGCCGCAACAACCATGCATCACCCCATCGTCCAGACCCGCTCGGGCCGGATCGTGTAGATGACGCGAACCTCGCCATCACGCAGGTGCTGGTAATCGTGGCCGGTGTATTTGCGCGACAATGCGTGGATATGCTCGATCGCACCGTCTTCAGTCACAGCGATCACCGTGCCCTGGATGCCGATGTACCGATACGGATTATCGGGATCGAGGACGCTCAGGGCAATGGCGGGATTGGCCTGAAGCTTGCGGTCCTTGACCCGCCCACGCGCGGTATTGAAGCGGATGCAGCTGCCATCGTAGTCGATCCAGACTGGTGTCACCTGTGGCAGCCCGTTTGTGCCGATGGTGGCGATATGGGCGAATGATGGCCGACTGAGGATGTCGGCGTGGCTGGCAGGAATCGGCGTCATGGGTGTGTGCTCCGTGCTGAACGGTTTGCACCAGTATACCGCAGCGTATGCGTGGGTGCTGCGATGCGCGCAGGCTGAACGCGACACACCCGTGACACGGCCGCACTCGCGGATCACCGTCGAGCCACACACCACGAGCACGCATGCTCCGCCGGCAGCATTGCCGGTTCGCTGGCAGTGATGTGCAGTGCGCATCGCTCTGAGGTGCACCATGGCGTCATGGCGCGCCACGCCGGCTGTACCACCGCTCCCGCACATACCCGGCCCGGCCGCGCCTCACCGCCACGGGTATCAGCCAAACCGGCCGCTGATGTAGTCCTCGGTGCGGCTGTCTGTCGGCGTCGAGAACATCTGCTTCGTCGGCCCAAACTCGACGAGCTCGCCGGCGCGTTCGCTGTTCATCAGAAAGAACGCAGTATAATCCGACGCGCGCGAGGCCTGCTGCATATTGTGGGTGACGATGGCGATCGTGTAGCGCTCACGCAGCTCAAACATCAACTCTTCGATCTTGAGTGTCGAGATCGGATCAAGCGCTGAACATGGCTCATCCATCAGGATGATCTCTGGCTCGACCGCCAGCGCGCGGGCGATGCAGAGCCGTTGTTGCTGCCCACCCGAGAGCGCCAGGCCGCTCTTCTGCAGGTCGTCCTTGACGTCATCCCACAGCGACGCACCACGCAGCGAGCGCTCGACGAGCGCGTCCATCTCGGCACGCTGGCCACGCCATCCGTTGATGCGTGGACCATACGCGATATTCTCGTAGATCGATTTGGGGAAGGGATTGGGCTTCTGAAACACCATGCCAATGCGTCGGCGCACCTGAACTGCATCCACATCCGGATCGTAGATGTTCTTGCCACCGAGCAGCACCTCGCCCTCCAGGCGCGATCCAGGGATCAGATCGTTCATGCGGTTGAGCGCGCGCAATACCGTGCTCTTGCCGCAGCCGGATGGGCCGATGAATGCGGTGATCTTGTTGCGCTCGATCGCTACCGAGACATCCTTGACGGCGCGGAACGCCCCGTAGTAGATGTGGGTATGGCGCAACACCATGGCATTCTTGTCGCTCATGTCGGTCATCCTACCCTTCGCTGGCGCAGATAGTTGCGCACGATGATTGCCACTGCATTGATTGACAACAGCATCACGAGCAGCACGATGATCGCTGCCGCCGCGATCGCACGAAACTCTTCCTGGGGCCGCGATGTCCAGTTGTAGATCTGGATCGGCAGGACCGTAAACTTCGAAAACGGCCCGCTCGGGTCCGACACGATGAATGTCGAGGCGCCGACGACGATCAGTGGTGCTGTCTCGCCGATGGCACGCGACACGGCCAGGATGGTGCCGGTCAGGATCCCCGGCAAGGCATTCGGCAACACAATGCGCCAGATGGTCTGCCATTTGGTCGCGCCCAGCCCATAGCTCGCCTGCCGCAGTGAGTTGGGTACGGCGCGGATGGCTTCCTGCGAGCTGATGATGATCACTGGCAATACCAGCAACGCCATCGTCGCCGCCGCCGAGATGATCGTACGCCCGTTGGCGGTACCATCGCCACCGCTGAAGGCTGCCCCCGAGGTAAATGGCTCAAACGCGCGCACGAACACCGCCAGCCCCAGAATGCCATAGATGATCGATGGCACACCGGCGAGGTTGTAGATGTTGAGCGCAATCAACGCGTTGACCCGGTTGTATATCCGGTTCAACGCGCGACCGAGCGACGAGCGTTCATCAAATGGCAGATCGCGCTCGTACTCCTCCAGAAAGATAGCGGCACCGATCCCCAATGGGAACGCGATGACGACCGTCAACAGCAGGACCCACAACGATCCGAGCAAGGCCGTGCGAATGCCGGCATTCGACGGTTCACTCGACATCGGCGTGCTGAGGAATGCTGGCGAGATCCAGCTCTTGAAGCTCAATGTCGCACGGGGGAAGTTCTCTGCGAGATCGGCAGCGATACGGTCACGATCAAACATATAGCTGGTCAGCGTGTAGACGCCGACGACTTCGCGCTTGATCAGCTCACGGTCGATGATCGCCAGCAAATCGTCGCGAGTCCGCTCGCTCAGCGGTTGTTCGCGCTCCAGATTGCGCCGAACACGACTACGCAGATTGTCTTCGAGGAGTGTCACCAGCTCGGCGTCAGTCAGTTCGGTGATCGCGCGACCACCGGTCAGTTCGACAGGATCGATGGCAGTCTGTTCGGCGATGCCGCCGAATGCATCATTGACGATGTTATAGAGCAAAACCAGCAGGATGACGATGGCAAATGACGTCGTCGCCAACAACATGCGTTCATACCACCACCCACGCTGTTGTCGTTGGGCTACATTGCGCCGGCTGGCGTCACCTTCGGGGAGATGGCCAACGGAGCGTGATGCTTCCGGTGTCGGCTGTCTCATTCATATACCTCGCGAAAGCGCTTCACGACGAGCCGGCTGACATAGTTCAGCACCAACGTGATCATGAACAGCACCAGGCCGATGGCGAAGATGCTGGTGTAGTCGATCGAGTTATAGCTCAAGTCGCCGCCTGAGATGCGAGCGATGTGGCCAGTCATGGTTTCGGCAGGTTCGAAGGGGTTGAAGGTGAAGTTGGGGCTGGCACCGGCAGCGAGCGCGACGATCATCGTCTCGCCGACAGCCCGTGACATTCCGACGATGAATGCAGCAATGACCCCCGAGAGCGCCGCAGGCAACACCACCTGGACCGCTGTCTCCCAGCGGGTCGCGCCGAGGCCGAAGCTGGCCTGACGCAAGCCGCTCGGCACGGCGCTGAGCGCATCTTCGCTGAGCGTCGCGATCAGTGGCGTGATCAAGACACCCACGACCAGGCCGGCGGCGAGATCGTTGTAGATGGAGACCGTGTCGCTGCCGAAGATCGATCGGAGCAACGGCGTGACGAACGTCAGGGCGAAGTAGCCGTACACCACCGTCGGCACGCCGGCGAGCAGTTCGACGATCGGTTTGAGCGTGTTGCGTATGCGCGGCGCCGCATATTCGCTCAGGTAAATCGCTGCCCCCAGGCCGAGCGGGATGGCGACCAGCATCGCGATGATGCTGACCATGAGCGTTGCATTGATCAGTGGCAGGATGCCGAATGCATCGATCTGCGGCTGCCACACCGTCGTCGTGAGAAACTCGCCGATGTTGACCTTCGGATCGGCGAAGAACTTGAGCGATTCCTGTCCGAGCACCCACACGATGCCCAGCGTGGTAAAGATCGAGATGAACCCACTGAGGAACAGCAGCAATTGAATGATTGACTCACCGATCCGCGGTTTGCGACGGAGATCAAGTGCAGCCCGGCTGCCTCCGGTCATGCCTGGTTCTGATGCGGCCACACGATCCTCCCCCTGCTGGTGGTGTCCGGCGACACGAGGATTATAGTAGGCCCGCTGCATCGTGTCGATGAACCGGGCAATCGCGGGCAGAGGCGGCACACCCGGCGCAACATGGTGCCGGGTGTGCCTTGCCCATCACTGGGCGGCGAGCCAGTTCTGGCGCGCAGTGGTGAGCGCGGCCTCGCTGGCGGGGAAGTAGCCGACTTCGGTGATCTCCTCGCTGACGTAGGTCAGGTAGTAGTTGATGAACGCGGCGACCTGCGGCTTCTCGGCCATGACTTCCTTGGCCGAGTAGATGAACAGCGGGCGTGCCAGCGGATAGCTGCTGTCCTCGGTGGTCTGTGCCGTCGGCTCGACGCCTTCGATGTTGAGGATCTTCAGCTTGCTGGCATTCTCGACGTAGTAAGCGTAGCCGAAGTAGCCGATGGCGTAGGGCGAACCCTCGACGCCGGCCACGAGCACGTTGTCGTCTTCGCTCAGCTGCGGGTTGGCCGCCAGCATCGGCGCCGGGTCTTCCTCGAACACGACCTCGACGAAGTAGTCGAAGGTGCCCGAATCGGTGCCGGGGCTGAGCAGCTGGATGGCCTCGGCCGGGAAGCTCGGATCGACGTCGGCCCAGGTCTTGGCGGTGCCCGAGTAGATCGCGTTGAGCTGCTCGATCGTCAGGTTCTCGACGAAGTCGTTCTCGGCCGAGACGACGACCGCCAGCGCATCGGTGCCGACACGGAACTCGACCGCCGGCCGGCCGTTCTTGGTGCAGGCTTCCTGCTCGCTGTCCTTGATCGGCCGCGACGCGTTGGCGATGTCGGTCTCGGCGGCCTCGCAGAAGCGCTCGAAGCCACCACCGGTGCCGATGCTGTCGATGGTGAGCTGGCCGGTGTAGCCGTCACTCTTGAACAGCTCGGCCATGCGCTCGGTCAGCGGGAACACGGTGCTCGAGCCGGCGGCGATGATGTCGCCGGTGACGGCTGCCGGATCGACTTCGGGCAACGCGCCATCGGTCGCCGGTGCTGCGGTGGCTTCGGGAGCTGCGGTGGCTTCGGGTGCCGCAGTCGCTTCGGGAGCTGCGGTGGCTTCGGGTGCCGCAGTCGCTTCGGGAGCTGCGGTAGGCTCGACTGCCGGCGTTGTTGCGCCGCCACACGCGGCGATCAGGGGCAGGAGTACCGCGCCGACGAGCAGCGTCACAAGCAGACGCTTCGACTGAATGGCCATGGTTGTCGTTCCTCCATGAAGAATTCGGCACTGATCCACTCGACGGTTCCGGCCACCGGCCGGGCGGGCCGAATGGCCAGCAACAGCACCATAGCCCGTCTGGATTAAGTCCACACGCTGCTATGATTAAGCACATGTTAATTCGGAGAAGCGATACCATAGCCCGTCTGGATGACGTACACATGCTGCCATGACCAAGCGCACGGTCGTCTGAAGAAATTGCAGAGTCTCCCGCATCACCAGCAGCATCGTGGCACCACCAGCGCCAGCGCTGCCTGTCGGCCCGACCAGCGACCCCATGCAGCTGTACCATCTGGCTCGCTCGCACAAGCCGGCCCACTGCCACACACGAATCGGGCAGCGCGTCGGGCTGCATCGGTGTCATGCGCGCATCACACGGTGCCGCCACAGGCGACCCGCCAATCGTTCGTGCTCATCCCCGCAGAGGCTGACCAATGGAGGCATGGCCTGGTGCGGACGAGGACCGCGCCCCCGACCCGTTGGTCGGGCCACGTTGCCGGGCGAACCCGGCATGGCATGCATTGCCGCAGGACCACCGTACGGCCAGACGTGCGGCAATACCGATGCGCGTGCGGCGGCGTGCCGCAGTACCTCTCCGTGTCGGCGCGCCGAAGGCAGCAGCCGCGCGTGGGCGACTCTGGACACTCCCCGGGTGCGCATGCCCTGCGCGATCTGTGCATTTACTTGACAAGCATGCGCAATCTCCGTATGCTGGCGGCGTGACGTGTTCCCCTTGGATTCACGAGCCGCACGCCGCGCGGGTGCGGTCGGCATAAGGCGAGGTTCGACATGCAGCAGCAATCATGGACGCCGCAGGCGGTGTTGGCAGACGACGAGACGATGAACTTCACGATCGCCGGAGAGCACACCACACCGTTCCTGGCATGGTTCGTCGGCGGAGTCCATGCGGCACTGGCGCGGCGCGGCCATGCATATCTTGCACCGATCGGCACGACTGACGAGGTGCCGGCCGACCAGTACCCTCCGGTACGGCTGGTGCTGAATGTTTGTCCGCTCGATCGCCCCAAGCCCATCCACCGCCATGGTCAGGGCACGTTCGTGGTGACCATCGTCGAAGGGGTCGATGATCAGCGCGATGTGATGCGTGCCGCCTATCCATTGATCGTACGATCGCTGGCGAACATGGTGATCTACAACACGCGCATCGATGGCGTGCTCGAGAGTCACTTTGTCACCATCGAACAGGGGCATTACATCATCCGCCACACCGCAGACGACATCGCGTTCTTCGACCAGATCTACCGCCGCATCCAGCCGCTGGCATGCAGTCATCTGGTCATCAACAATGACTTTGTGCCGACACTGCCCGAAGCGCTGTGGAGTGGCGACGAAGCGACCAGCCAGATCATCGCCGCCGGGCGCACACTCGATGGCATGGGATTGCTGCCGGCGGCATTTCCCATTCACGAGTACCTCTCGGAGCGCGAATTGCGGCACGTCAAGCGGCTGTATGGCATCGGCGGCCTGAGCTACGGCAACCTGAGCGCGCGGGCAGCCCACGACCCGACGACATTCTGGATGTCGGCGTCCGGCGTCGACAAGAGCAAGCTCGAAGTGATCGGCCGTGACATCCTGCTGGTCACCGACTATGTGCCTGATGAGCTGATGATTCGCCTGAGCGTGCCACCGCACGTCGAGCCGCGCCGCGTGTCGGTCGACGCGATCGAGCACTTCATGATCTACCGCGAGCACCCATCGGTTGGTGCGATCGTACACATCCATGCATGGTGGCGCGATCCCATCCTGTCGACCGAGATGAACTATCCGTGCGGCACGTATGAGTTGGCGCGCGAGGTCGCCGAGTTGGTGCGGCAGGCGCCGGATCCATCGCGGGCCGTGATTGGCCTGAAGAATCACGGACTGACGATCACCGGTCTGTCGATCGCCGAGATCTTCGAGCGCATCGCGGGCATGATCGTGCCGCAGGTGCCGATGTCCTGATCTGGCGACCACTGCGCAGCCCGATGCGTCGGCGGCACGTCCGATCGGCCATCGCGACGCTCGGCCCACAATCGACGCGCACCGGCAGGCTCGCCCCCCGCAGCCGCCGGTGCGCCTGGCTGATGACCCCAGCCCGTCGGCTGCTGCTCCGATGCTGGCGCCGTTCGTCGCGGAGCTCGTGCGGCAACGGCGTATCGAAGCGACCGCGCGTCGTGCCGTCACCGCAGATAGCG
>CAIQIY010000609.1 GCA_903871975.1 uncultured Chloroflexota bacterium
CCGAGATCGATGCCGTGTTCGGCCGCCATGCGCGCGACCACCGGTGAGATCACCGGGCGCTGGACGGCGCCGTGGCCGACCAGTTCCTCGCGGCGGTTCGTGCCACGCTGGAGGCGCCGTGGCCGGCCTGAGGCTCACGCGCGCGGCGGCGCGGCACCTGCAGCTCGCGGCGCTCGGCCTGGCCGGGGCACCCGATCCGACCACCGATGTCGCAGCATCGATCGCTGCGATGGGCGTGCTGCAGATCGACACAATCAACGTGGTGGCGCGCAGCCCGTCGCTGGTGCTGTGGAGCCGTGCCGGCGCCGGCGCAGCAGCACGGCTCGACGCAGCGCTGGCCGAAGGTGCGATCGCCGAAGCCTGGGCCCACGAGGCGTCCTTTGTGGCACGCGATGACTATCCGCTGCACCGCAGGCTGACGCTCGCGCGGTTCCGGCGCGTCGCCCGCACCGCTGCCGACTGGATCGCGGCACACCCCGGGCCGGTCGCCGAGGTGCTGGCACGCCTGCAGGCTGATGGCGCCGTGCGGGCCCGCGACTTCGTGCGCGAGCGGCGCACTCGTGGCTGGTGGGACTGGAGCGCGCACAAGCTGGCGCTCGAGATGCTGTTCGCCCGCGGCGATCTGCTCGTCGCCCGCCGCGATGGCTTCCAGCGCGTGTACGACCTGCACCAGCGCGTCAGGCCTGATTGGGACGACGCCCTGGCGCCGGCGCTCGACACGGTGCTCGACACGCTGGTCGAACGCACGGTGGGTATCCTGGGCGTGGCGGCCCCGGCGTGGATCGCCGATTACTTTCGCCTGCCACAGCGCGAGGCGGTCGCGCGCGCCGCCCGATTGGCCGCGACGGGCCGCTTGCTCTCCGTGCACATCGAGGACATCGGTCCGGCATATCTGCATCCGGCGCGCCACGCGCTGGCGCAGGCCGCCGCCGATGGCAGCATCATGCCGCGCCCCGCGGCGCTGCTGTCACCCTTCGATCCCCTCATCTGGGATCGGCGGCGGCTGGCACAGCTCTTCGATTTCGACTACCGCATCGAATGCTACACGCCGGCAGAACGGCGGCGTTACGGCTACTTCGCGCTGCCGATCCTGCATGCCGGGCGGATCGTCGGCCGCACTGACCTCAAGGCCGACCGGCGTGCCGGCCAGCTGCTGGTGCGCACGCTGCACCTCGAGCCCGATGTGCCCGACGTTGTACCATCGGCGACCGCGCTGGCCAGCGCGCTCGCCGACCTCGCGTGCTGGCAGAACACCCCCGAGATCGTCGTCGCCGCGACGGTCGCAGCGCCGCGGCTGGCCGAAGCACTGCGCCATGCCGTGCCGTCGATCCGGCCGCAGCAACACACCGCACCGCATGGCAACGCTGTGCCACACCGGTGACGCAAGGCGGCCGACAACACTGCCGTGCACTGCTGCCAACCGGTCGCCAGACTGCGTGGTTCGGCGGCGTGGCATGATGTAGCGTAATTCGAGTTGTACCAGACATGCCCCCCGCAACGCGCTACCAGACGCGGTCAATC
>CAIQIY010000610.1 GCA_903871975.1 uncultured Chloroflexota bacterium
CGCGGCGGTGCCGGGAACGTCGTCGGCGGCGTGGTGCGACAAGACGGACATGGTGACCCGATGACACACGATCTCGCGACGATGGTGCCGCGCGTCGGCATGTTCGCCACCGTGCGCAACCGGCACGGTCTCACGACCAGCGTCGAGCCATTCGACGGGCCGGGTGGGCGGCTGCACCTGGTGCATGTCGCGTACAAAGATGACCACCTGCCGCGCGACGAGCGGCTGATCTGGGAGCTCGAGCCGAACGCCGGCCTGTTGGCACCGAACGCGCTGCCGGCGATCGGCAGTGGCGAGCCGATGCCGCCGGCGGATTTCGATGCGCTCCTGCGCGCCGCGCGCTGGTCGGCGGCGCAGCCGTTCCTCGATCCCGACGGCGCCGGGCCGTTGGAGCGCCTGCCGTTCGCCAGCCCGCTGCACGGCGCCCTGCAGGTCGACGACTTCCAGCTCGTGCCGCTGCTCAAGGCGCTGCGCATGCCACGCGTGAGCCTGCTGCTGGCCGATGACGTGGGGCTCGGGAAGACCATCGAGGCGGGGCTGATCCTGACCGAACTGCTGCTGCGCCGGCGCGTGCAGCGCGTCCTGGTGCTCACGCCGGCGGCGCTGCGGCTGCAGTGGCGCGATGAGCTGTGGGACAAGTTTGCGCTGCCGTTCGATCTGGTGGATCGCGACGCGACGAATGCGCTGCGCCGCCGCCTGGGCATGGACGCCAATCCGTGGCGTTCGTTCAGCCGCATCATCGCGTCGTATCACTACCTGCGGCAGGATGATGTGCTGGAACAGTTCCTCGCCGCGTGTCGCACGCCCGAGGGTTCGCCGCATCTGCCGTGGGACCTGCTGATCGTCGATGAGTGCCACAACCTGATGCCGTCGGCGTTCGGCGATGACAGCGATCTGTGCCGTATGCTGCGGCTGATCGCGCCGCAGTTCGAACATCGCCTGTTTCTGAGCGCGACGCCGCACAACGGCCACACACGCTGCTTCTCGGGCCTGCTCGAGATCCTCGACCCGGTGCGCTTCAGCCAGACCGACCACCTGCGCGGTGCCGAGCGCGGCCGCGTGCACCAGGTCGTCATCCGCCGCCTCAAGCGCGAGATCAATGCGCGCACCGATCCACCCAGGTTCTGCACGCGCCGCGCGCCGCAGGCGCTGGCGTTGCGCCTAGCACCACAGGAGGTTGCGCTCAGCGTGGCGTTTGGGGCGTTCCGCGCTGCGATTCGCGCGCTCATCGCCAGCGAACGCGGCAGCCGGCGCCGCACCGGCAGCTTCGCCGTCGAGATCCTCGGCAAGCGGCTGCTGTCGTGCGCCGTGGCGTTCGCCGACTCGTGGCGCCGGTGCCGGCACGGGCTCGCCGAGGGCGACGTCGCCGCCGATGCCGATGTGCTCGCGGCGCGCCGCACCCTCGAGGCCGAGACCGGCGATGATCGTGAGACGCAGTCGCGCGTGGCGACGGCTGCCGGCGTGGTGGGCGCGTGGCTCAAGGGCGTCGCGCCGGCGCTGACCGCCGAGATCGCGGCGCTCGATGCGGCGGTCGCCGGGCTGCAGCTCGCCGACACGGGCGGCGACCTGTCGGCGGTCGTGCCGCTGGCGGATTCGCGCTACGCCGAGCTCGAGGCCCTGATCGGGCGCCTGCTGCGCGATGGCGAACGCTGGCGCGACGATGAACGCCTCGTGGTGTTCACCGAGTACAAGACGACGCTCGACTACCTCGTGCATCGGCTCAGCGCGCGCTTCGGCGCCGAGCGCATCCTGACGCTCTTCGGCGGCATGGACGACATCGAGCGCAGCGATGTGCGGGTCGGCTTCAACGATCCGGCCCACCCGGTGCGGGTGCTGGTGGCGACCGATGCGGCGGCCGAGGGCCTCAATCTGCAACGCACGGCCCGCTACCTGCTGCATTTCGACTGCCCGTGGAATCCGTCGCGCATCGAGCAACGCAATGGCCGCGTCGATCGCCATGGCCAGCCACGCGATGTGACGATCTTTCATTTCGTGACCGATCAAGACCAGGACCTGGCGTTTTTGTCGCATGTGATCAGGAAGGCCGACGAAATCCGCGAGGATCTGGGTTCGGCCAACGAGATCTTCGACGAGGCGGTGCATCAGCGCCTGATCGCCGGCAAGAGCACCGACGAGGTCGCGGCCGAACTCGATCTGCGTGTCCGGCAGACGCTGGGCCGTGCGCGCGTCGACGCCGATGCGACCATCGATACCGGCGCCGATGGGCGGGCCGCCGATGCGCGGCTGCGGGCGCTGGCCGCCGAGATCGACCTCGATGCTGCGTCGCTGCGCGAGACGCTGGAATCGGCCATGGCCGTGCGTGGTGGCCGGCCACAGCTCGCATGCACCGATGCGCCGCGCACCTGCCGGCTGGTCAATCCCGCGCTGCCCGGCTGGAGCGAGGTGATCGATGAATCGCTGCGCCGGCCACAGCGCGGTGGCGTGCTCGGGCCGGTGGCGCGCATCGCCTTCGATGCCGCGCCGTTCCTCGACGCGATCGGCGGCCGCACCGTGTTTGTGCCGCTCCCCGATGTCTTGCTGGCGCACCTGTCGCACCCGATGCTGCAGCACGCCATCGCCACCCTCACGCGCCGCCGCTTCCCCGGCACCGGCGAAGCCGTGTCGCGCTGGACGGTACGCCGCGCCGCGCTGCCGGCCGATGTCGATGCCTGGGTCCTGCTCAGCGTCGAAGAACTGGCGGTCAACGAACTGCGCGAAACGTTCCATCACTGGGTCCGCACGCTCATCCTGCCGGTCGCACACGGCCGGCTGGGTGCGCCGCTGCCACACGTGTGCGCCCTCGAGCTGCGCGACGCGCAGCCGGCGCGCGATC
>CAIQIY010000611.1 GCA_903871975.1 uncultured Chloroflexota bacterium
CGCACGGTGTGGGAGGGGCAATGGGTCTCGTGTTCAGCTGTGCTGCGGCTGCGATGCACTGCCGAGCCAGGCTGCCCACAAAGGATCGGGTGCTGGCAGTCATCGCGGAGTGCGCTGCGCCCGCGTCGTCGCAGGCAACCGGTTCACCGTGGCATGGTCGCGTGGTGGGCGGAATATGAGCTGAGAGCCGCTGGTCTGGGAGTGCTGGGCGAGATGGGCAGTCGACGACGACTGCATCGTCTGCTCGACTGCTCCTCCGCATGCGCATACCTACGACAAACAGCCCGCCGATCGTGCGGTGCTCATTGACTGGTTTGCGTGGCCCGTGGCAGAAGTCGCGCGCTGCAGTCAGGTTTGTTGTGGATGCCATGACAGGCAGTGGCCGCACGCGTTGTTGAGCACGGCGGTCCCACCGGTGAGACGAAGCAGTGCGTCACCGGTGACTGCGCATGGCATCAGGCCCGATCAGCGGCACGCTGCGCCGCTCAGGCGGCGGCGCCGACGATGCCGAGCAGCATGAGCAGCCCGAGCACCGCCAGCAGGCTGGAGATCCACTGGATCGACCATCGCCGAGCCGGCGATGCCGGTGGCACACGGTCCGGGCAGGACGGCGAGCATACGTACATGCCATCAGGTAAGGCGATGGCTTCGAGCCCCTGGCTGATCGCCCGCGGCGCCGGGCGCGGGGCATCAGCCGTCGGGTGAACTGGCTGGCGTACGAACTCCATGGTAGCCTCCCAAGGCAATCAGACAGGATAGCGTGGCTGGCTCGGGCGGTGCACGACGACGTCAGCCGGAACCGTCGGCGTGCGTGTGGCGCGCGCGATCAGCGTACGGTCACCATTGGTGCGAATGTCGACGTGTACCCGATCGTTCGCGAGCCAGGCGTGGGCGTGCAGTGCGCTGCCGCTGTGCGCGGCACCGACGAACCGCAGCCGCAGCGTGTGGGTCGTATCGGATTCGTGTCGGAGTTGCCGTACGCTATCGCCGGCGACGTCCGCCAGCCCGGCTACGATGGCGCGCTGGATGTAGCCATGGGCGTCGCCGAACTCGTCGCGATATGGGAGCAACAGCTCGATGGCAGTGCCCTGCACCCGGATGAGGTGAGCCCCGAGCCAGCGGCGATATGCTCCGTCTGCCAGCGTTGCTCCAGCGGTCGGCCGGTACGGTTGAGCGACCATGCTCCCCCCTCTCTGTGTGTGCCACTGTACGGCGACTTGTATGATTCAATAATAAGTTAGTTTACTGCTATTGTCAAGAACATGATGTACTGATGCGAGGGGGTAGCATCCAGGAGCGAGGAAGCTGCATCGGGGCACGCCTGGCAACGGTGCCTGAACGGGCTGAAGCGCGAGATTGTGCGCAGTGCGCATCGATGCTATGGTAGGGCGGCGCCGGCACGAGGCAGTCGCACCGCAGTGCAGCGCGCAGAGGGGGGGGACATCGATGCCGCAGGATCTCCTGACGCGTGGTCCGGGACGCTTCTTTCGTGGCAATCTCCACTGCCACTCCAACCGTTCTGACGGTCACGCGTCACCCGAGGACGTCGTGCGCGCGTATCGTGCAGCCGGTTACGACTTCATCATGATTTCCGACCACTTCGAGAGCCGGTATGGCTGGCAGGTCACCGACACGTGCCATCTACGCGACGAAACCTTCACGACGATCATCGGCGCCGAACTCAGTTCTGCCGACTGGAATGATCGTCATGTCTATTGGATTGCCGCCGCCGGGCTCCCACGTGTGTTGCCAGTACCACCGCCGGGTCAGCATGCCACGGCGATCACACACGCTGCGGATCACGGGGCATTTCTGGTGATGCTTCATCCCGGGCTCAACAATCTGCCACTCGCCGCAGTCGCCAGCCTGCCAGGCATCGATGCGATCCACGCCGTCGAGATCTACAACCACAACATGGCGATGAGCAGTGGCAGCGACCGGGCGTACGGAACGTATCTGCTCGAGGGGTTGTTGGAGCAGGGGCGGCGGGTGCTGGTGCATGCGGGCGACGATGCGCATTTCGGCCATGCTGCCGACCGGTTCGGCGGCTGGATCGAGGTGTATTGTGCGCAACTCGATGCTGATCTGCTGGTGGCAGCGCTGAAAGCCGGCCAGTACTATTCGACACAAGGCCCGCGACTGCACGAACTCGTGCTCGATGGCACACGGTTGCGTGTCGCGAGCAGCGATGTGTATGGCATCTACGTCACCGGCAGTGGCGAGCACTGGCAGCGGGCACGTGAGCACATCGGCCCGTGGCATGGGCGCGCCGTCGTCGAGTTCGATCTCAGTCCGTTCATCGGTTCCTACTGCCGCGTCACAGCCGTCGATTCAGCCGGGCGGCGCGCCTGGAGTAACCCGATCTGGCTGTGAGCGCCGTGGCCGTGGCCTGCACCTCGTGCAGCGTCGCTGGCACGTCCCGGATGCGGGAATCATCGGCACCATGGCGGAACGGCGGTGTGATGATTCCCCCAGGGCTGATTGACATCCGGCGCGGCGCGCCCGTAGAATGGGCGGGCAATGCCGATGAAGGAGCGAGCCATGCAACTCTATCCACCCGACGACCCGTACCTGATCAGCACCCAGATCTTCGGCAACCCATTTGCCATCCGCTGGTACGGTGTGCTGATCATGAGTGGCGTCCTGATCGCTGGCACAGTCGCGGCATCGCGGGCGCGGCGGCGCGGGCTCGACCCCGAGCACGTCTGGAACATCGTGATGCTCGGCCTGCTTCTGGGGATTGCCGGGGCGCGCGCATACTATGTTGCATTCGAATGGCCACGGTTCGCCGGGCAATCCTGGTGGTACATCATCAATCCCGCGACTGGTGGTCTCGCCATTCACGGTGCGCTGATCGGCGCATTTGGCGCGGTTGCGCTCTACAGCGCACGTCATCGGCTCGATCCACGTGTCTGGCTCGATATCATGCTGCCGACGGTGCTGATCGGGCAGGCCATCGGTCGCTGGGGCAACTTCTTCAACCAGGAAGCCTATGGTCGGCCGAGTGACCTGGGCTTTGGCCTGGTGATCGACGCGGAACATCGTGTCGATCCGTTTCGTGATATGGCTGCCTATCCCCGCGATACCACACTGTTCCACCCGACATTCCTCTACGAATCGTTGTGGAATCTGGCGGGGTTCGGCCTGATCATCGCGCTTGAGCGACGGTTTGCCGATCGGCTGCGGCCGGGCGATGCCGCCTGTGCCTACGCCATCGTCTACGGCACTGGGCGGCTGTGGATCGAAGGGTTGCGCACCGACAGCCTGTGCACCGACGGCATCGGTGGCGAATGTGCCGCCGCGTTGCGCGTCGCACAGATCGCCAGCGTCCTGTTGGTGCTCATCGGCATCGCTGGCCTGGGCTGGAACCGCCGGCCCACAGCTGCTGCTGCACAGGCCTAGGGACCGACGCCCGCCACGACTGCGCGATCAGCGCCTCGGCCGACGCGCCTCTCGCCGGTCACCGTGCGCCAGTCGGCCGTGTGGTCATTCGGGCAACTGGCGCGCTGCTGGCTGTCGATATGCTCTTGATCGTGACCAAACCCGATCATCTGGGTGCATCGGCAGCCGCCTCGCGGCGATACAGCGCATCGACTGCCATGATCGCACGATCGGCGCTCCAGACGACGCGATCCTCGCCGATCAGGGCGAGCAGGCCGGTGCGTTCAAACTGCTGGCGTACTGCCGGCTGAACGCCACTGAAGAAGACCAACCCACCACGGCGCTGTTGGCGCTCGACGATCTGCGTCAGCGCCTGGGCACCCATCACATCGACCATCGGCACGCCACGCATGCTGATCACCAGCACACGATACGCGTCGGCATCGGTGAATGCCTCCAGTACGGCATGGACGCTACCGAAGAAGATCGGGCCCGTGAGGTAGTACACGTGCACATCCGGGTGGGCGATCTCAAGTTGATGTCCCTGTGCCTGCATCCGCGCCAGATCGATGCCTTCGCGGCGCACATCGACGCTGCCGGCTGACTGACGCACATACATCACTGCCGAGATCGCCAGGCCGATCAGGATCGCCTGGGTCAGGTCGAGTGCGACCGTCGCCAACATGGTCACTAGCATGCCGGCGAGTGCGTGGCCGATCCGTCGGCGCGCAAAGAACATGATCGAATCCCACTCGTTCATGCGCCAGGCGGTGACCAGCAGCACACCACCGAGTGCAGCGAGCGGAATCTGGCTGATCCAGGGGCCGATCGCGATGACACTGACGAACAGCAGCGCCGCGTGGACGATGCTGGTGATGCGTGTTGCGCCACCACTCTTGATCGCCACGCTGGTTCGGGCGATCGCCGCCGTCGCTGGAACGCCACCGACGAACGGCAGCACCAGATTGCCGACTCCCTGTGCAATCAGCTCCTGGTTGCTGTCCATCGGTGCACCGGTCATCGTCGAGCCAACGGCACCACACAACAGGCTCTCGATCGCGCCCAGTGCCGCAATCGAGACTGCGGCGGGCAATACGTCGCGCAGCGCCGCCCACGGAATCGTCGCGAATGTCAGCCGCTCATCGAGGATGATGGTCTGGGGAATCGTCCCGATCCGCGCCACCTGCCAGCCGGCAGCGACCGTCACGGTCGTTGCTGCAATGATGCCGATCAGCGATGCGGGAATATCGCGTCGTATTCGCGGGAGTATCAGCATCGTCATGATCACGATCGCCGCGATCACCATCGCATGCCAGTCGAGCGGCGGCGGCTCGGTCAGCAGATGCCACAGGCGGTCGATCGCTGCCTCACCGGGGCGAGGCGCCACGCCGAGCACATTGTCGATCTGCCCAAGGGCAATGATCAGCGCGATGCCACTGGTGAATCCGGTGATCACCGGCGACGGGATGAACGCGATATAGCGGCCGAGGCGAAAGATGCCCAGCAGGATCAACATGACACCAGCGAGCATGCCGGCGACCCAGATCCCCGACAGTCCGTAGCGCTGCGCCAGCACGATCAGAACCGCAGACATCGCGCCGGTCGGGCCGCTCACCTGAAACGACGTGCCACCCAGGAGCGCGATCAGGGCGCCACCGACGATCGCGGTGACCATACCCGCGGCAGCTGTGGCGCCGCCGGCGACACCGAATGCCAGCGCGAGCGGCAGCGCGACGGTGCCTACCGTCAGCCCGGCGATGATGTCGCGTTGCAGGCTGGCACGCCCGTAGCCACGAAACTCATGTTGCAGCACTGCGGCGAGCCGGAAGCGGCGTGGTGGATGCTCGGCGGCAGCCATGGCATGCTCTCCTGTCAATCCGAATGCCCGCACCATACTGCGCTGCCGTCTGATCGTCAAGTTCCCCCCCCACCCCTTCGCGCCTTCGCGTGATCCCGCCCCCACCCCTTCGTGCCAGTGATAGAATGTCACGCAGGCCGTCGCCACCCGGCACCCCGCCACGATTCATCGATGCACGGAGACCAGTGCCACATGCCCGAGCTCGCCAGCCTCAACGACGCACAGCGTCAGGCCGTGACCGCACCGATCGGGCCGACGCTGGTCCGGGCTGGTGCCGGCAGCGGCAAGACGCGAGTGCTGACGCTGCGCATCGCGTACCTGATCGAGCAGCACGCCGCGTCGGCGGCACAGATCGTCGCGCTGACCTTCACCAACAAGGCCGCACGCGAGATGCGCGAGCGATTGTCGCGCACGCTGCACCAGCGGTCGCGTGGTCTGGTCATCGGCACGTTTCACGCCGTCTGTGCGCGCGTCTTGCGTGCCGACATTGCCGGCAGGCTCGGGCATTACACCGCTGCGTTCAGCATCTATGCCGGCGACGAGCAGCTGCAACTGGCCGCGGCGGCGCTGCACGCGGCGACCGAGCGGCCGCCCGAGGCGCTGGAGCCCATCGATCTCCTGCGGCGCATCTCGCATGCCAAGAGCCGCATGCTGACACCCCGGCTGGCACAACGCTTCGCGCGTACACCGGCCGAAGCCTTCGTCGCGGCGCGCTACCGCCATTACCAGCGGGCGCTCGAGCAATCCAACGCCCTCGATTTCGACGACGTCATCCTGCTGACTCACCGGTTGTTCAGCGAACACCCCGATGTCCTCGAGGACTACCAGGCACGCTGGCGGCACGTGCTGGTGGATGAATACCAGGACACCGATGCGAGTCAGCATGCGCTGGTCGAGCTGCTCACGCGACCGGTGCCATCACGACCACGCTCGCTGTTCGTCGTCGGCGACGGCATGCAGTCGATTTATGGCTTTCGCAACGCCGATCACACCATCATCGGGCGATTTGCCGAGGAGTTCCCCGAGGCGCGCGTCATCGAGTTGACGGCCAATTACCGCAGCCGTCAGGCGATCCTCGACGCTGCCTACGCCGTGATCCGCCACAGCCGGGTCGTCCAGCCGATGGCACTGCGCGCCGCAGCCGGGCGCCCCGGGCGCGAGGCGCCGCTGCAGATCGTGGACGCACACGATGGTGATGATGAGGCGCAACAGGTGGCCCGCACGATCGCCGGACTGCTGGGGCGTGGCCGCCACGCGAGCGAGATCGCGGTGTTGTACCGCGCGCGCCATCTGAGCCGCGCCTGCGAGACGGCGTTGCGCCGGGCGCGAGTGCCGTATGCGGTCCGCGACAGTGCCAGCTTCTACGATCGTGCAGTGATCCGCGATGCCTTGGCGTATCTGCGGGCGATCGCCAATCCTGCCGATGCGCTGAGCCTGAGCCGCATCGCCAACACGCCGCCGCGTGGCCTGGGTGCCCAGTCGCTGGCGGCACTCACGACGCATGCGGCCCGTGCCGGGACGGCGCTGGGTGCCGCGCTGGATGATCCGACGATCATCGCCGCGCTGCCGGGCAAGGCTGCGGCTGGCGCGCGCCAGCTGGCACAACTGCTCGCGCGCTGGCGTCAGTTCGCGCGGACCATGCCGCCAGCAAACCTGCTGGCCGATGTGCTCGAGCAGAGTGGCATGATGGCTGCCCTCAGTCAGCGCCTCGAGGGGGATGCGCTGGCCGATGCGCGCACGCACCTGCAGGAACTGATGCACGCCGCCGCCGAGCACGAGACGCTGGCCGGGTTCCTGCAGGACATTGCGCTGATGCTGGCCGAGAGCGACGACGACGAACCACGCGAGCGTGTGCAGTTGCTGACCATTCATGCTGCGAAGGGGCTTGAGTGGCCAGTGGTATTCGTCGTGGGCATGGAAGAGGGGCTCTTGCCACACGAGCGCAGCGTGCTGAGCGAGGCTGGCGTCGAGGAGGAGCGGCGCCTGTGTTACGTCGCGCTCACGCGCGCCGCCGAACAGTTGTACCTCTCGTGGGCGGCGCAACGCGGACGCGGCGGCACGACACGCCCGTCGCGCTTTCTCGACGAGATTCTGCAGTACGGCCGGGAACGCGCCGGATGAGCCCGGCAGTCGCCGGATTGCTGTCGCCTGTGGTGCCTCGTGAGCAATGTGCAGGCGCCCGACGCGCCAGGCCCCGGCGCACGTAGCGCGCGGTGCGCCCGTGACGGTGCGCGGGGGGCCGCGGCGGCCAGGCGTGCAGCCACACCGCGGCCCGGCATAGCGGCTCAGTCGGCGGCGTATGCCATCACCGGATCGCTGACGCGCAGCGCGACGCGCATGCCTGGCCGCAGATCCGGCCGCGGCAGTGTCCGGGCGCGCACGGTCGTCGCATCGGCGAGCCGCAGGCGGATCAACTGGTCGTGACCGAAGAAGCTGATTTGCTCGATCATCACGCCCGCGTCGTCGTGGTGCACGTCGATCATCTCGGGGCGGATCATGAGATCGACGGCGCCATGCATCGGCACCAGGAGCGGCAGCGCCCCCAGGGCACAATGCGCGACGGGCCCGTCGGCCCGGCCGCGCAGCAGATTCGCCTCGCCGATGAAACGCGCAATCTCACGGCTCGCGGGACGCGTGTAGACCTCGTGGGGTGTCCCGACCTGCTCGATGCGGCCGTGGCGCATCACCGCCACGGTGTCGGCGATGCTCAACGCCTCTTCCTGGTCGTGCGTCACGAAGCACGCGGTCGCCGCCGCACGGCGCAGAATATCGCACACCTCGGTGCGCATCTCGGCGCGCAGGCCGGCGTCGAGGTTCGAGAACGGTTCATCGAGCAGGATGGCAGCCGGCCGAACTGCCAGCGCACGCGCCAGCGCGACCCGTTGCTGCTGACCGCCCGAGAGCTGGTGCGGCATGCGCCGGGCGCATTCGGGCAGGCCAACCAGCGCCAACAGCTCGCGCACCCACGCCGCACGCCCGACGCCGCGCGGCACGCCGTAGGCCACGTTGTCGGCCACATCCAGATGCGGGAACAGCGCATGCTCCTGGAATACCATGCCGATGCGGCGGCGTTCTGGCGGCACCGACGCGCCCGGCCGGGCCACGACGGTGCCATCGATGACGATCTGCCCGTGATCGGGTGCCTCGAAACCGGCCAAGAGGCGCAGCAGGGTCGTCTTGCCACATCCGCTCGGGCCGAGCAGAGCGATGAATTCGCCCCGCCCGACCTGGAGCGAGACCGCATCGACGGCACACAGCGCGCCGAAACGACGGGTCAGGTCAGTGCATGCGATCGCGGTCATGGATCAGTTCTCTCGCAACAACAGGCGCAGCGACAGGATCGAGACGGCTACCAGCACCAGCGCTGGCGCTGCAGCATGTGCGAACAGCGCCTCGCTGCTCGCGCTCCAGATCTCGGTCGCCAGGGTGGCGAAGCCGTTCGGCGCCAGCAAGAGCGTCAGCGGCAGCTCTTTCATCGTCGTCAGAAACACCAGTGCGCCACCGGCGATGAATCCTGGTGCCAGGAGTGGCGCGGTGACGCGACTGAACGCCTGTGGGCCATCGTCGCCGAGGGTGCGTGCTGCCTCCTCGAAGCGTGGATTCAGCTGCAGCATGCGGCCACGCAAGGCACCGACTGCTTCGGGAACGAAGCGCACGACATAGCCGAACACGAGCATCGCAAAGGTTTGATAGAGTGCCGGCAGGTACCGTGCACCGAAGTGTACCAGCGCCAGCGCGATGACGATGCCGGGCAGCGCATAGCCGACGTACGACAGCCGCTCGAGCGCCCGGCTGAACCAGTGCGGGTAGCGCACGCTGAGCAGCACGATCGGCACCGCGGCAATCACGCAGGCCAGGGCGGCGCCCAATGCCACCAGCACCGAGTTGAGCGTCTGCTGCACCAGCGAATCGACCGCGAGCGCCCCGTAGAGCACCGCGGTGATGACCCAGCCGAGCATGGCACCGAGTGGCAAGAGCACCGCCAGCGTCACGATCAGGGCGCAGTAGCACAGCGCCGGCCAGCGCCAACGCCCCAACGCCACCGGTGGGTGCTGCCGAATGGCCCCGGCACCGGCACGAAAGTACCGTGCCGTGCCGCGTGTCCACGACTCGGCCAGGATGATGACCAGCGTCACTGCGACCAGCAGCAGCCCGAGGACGGCTGCCGCCTCGCGGTTGAACGAGGCGCGGTAGTGGACGAAGATGACGCGTGTGAGCGCGTCGTAGTGCATCAGCGACACGGCGCCGAAGTCGCTGAGGGTATAGAGCGCGACCAGCAGCGCGCCGGCGGCGATGGCAGGGCGCAGCTGCGGCAGGCTGATGTGGATGAATGTCTGCCACGGCCGGTCGCCCAGCGCGCGCGCGGCTTCTTCGAGCGCTGGATCACTCCGGCGCAGCGCACTACGCACCGTGATCAGCACGTAGGGATAGCCGAACAGGGTGAGCGCCAACGCTGCACCACCGAAGCCGTAGATCTCGGGCAAGCGCTCGATCCCCAGTGGCGCCAGCATCTGCTGCACGGCTCCCCGCGGCCCGAGCACGGCGATCAGGGCGAAACTGCCGATGTACGAGGGAATGACCAGCGGAACCACGCTCAGGACGCGCCATACGCGCCGCCCGGGAAGATCGCTGTGTTCGGTGAGCCAGGCCAGCGGGAGTGCGACCAGCACCGAGGCTACGGCGGTCACGATGGCCAGTGCCACGCTGCCGGCCAGCACCTGCCACGTGCTGTCGCGCTGGAGCACCGCCACGGCGCGATCGTAGCTCAGTGCGCGCATCAGCAGGTAGGCCAGCGGCAGGCTCAGTGCGGCGGCGATGAATACGCCGCTGCCTGCCAGCCACGCCGGGATCCCTGTGCGCTTCATGCCGACACGACGCCACACTGGACGTGGTGCGGTGCCCTGCCGCGCCGA
>CAIQIY010000612.1 GCA_903871975.1 uncultured Chloroflexota bacterium
ACCAGCTCGGTGACCGGATGCTCGACCTGGATGCGGGTATTCATCTCGAGGAAGTACCAGGCATCGCCCTGCACCATGAACTCGAGCGTCCCGACGCCGACGTATCCCACGGCGCGCGCCAACGACACGGCGGCGGTGCCCATCGCTGCACGCAGCGCTGCGTCGATCCCCGGCGACGGTGCCTCTTCGATCAGCTTCTGGTGGCGCCGCTGGATCGAGCACTCGCGCTCGCCCAGCTGGACGACGGCACCGTGCGTGTCGGCGAGGACCTGGATCTCGATGTGGCGCGGATCGCTCAGGTAGCGCTCCAGATACACGGCGGCATCGCCGAAACTGCTGGCGGCCTCGCGCTGCGCCGCGTCAAGCGCCTGCATGAACCCGCCGTCGTCGTGGACGACCCGGAAGCCCCGGCCACCACCACCGGCGACCGCCTTGATGGCGACGGGAAAGCCGATCTGCTGCGCGATGCGTCGGGCGGCTGCGGCGTCGTCGAGCGGTGTCAGCGTGCCCGGTACGATCGGAACGCCCGCGGCGGCGGCTTCACGGCGTGCCGCGACCTTGCCGCCCATGCGGCGCATGACCTCGGGGGTCGGGCCGATGAAGACCAGCCCGGCGTCGTGGACGGCTTGGGCGAATCCGGCGTGTTCGGCGAGAAAGCCGTAGCCGGGATTCACGGCGTCGACGCCAGCGCGTCGGGCGATGTCGAGGATGCGCTCGATGGCGAGGTAGCTGTCGCGCGCCGGCGCCGGCCCCAGGTGGTAGGCGTCGTCGGCATAGGCCGTGTGCAGCGCATCGCGGTCGGCGTCGCTGTAGACGGCGACACTGCGGATGCCGAGTTCGCGGCAGGCGCGCATCACGCGCAGCGCGATCTCGCCACGATTGGCGACCAGCACCGATTGGATCTGCACTGGTTTCCCTTTCAGTGTGGCTGGCCGGTGCCATCGGGCGCACGGCCACGACCGCGCCGCTCGGCCTGCCCCCAGCACGCCGCGACGCCCCGGTCGCCGCCACCGGCGCGTGCCGCCGCGCGCCAGGCCGGCCGGTCGGCCGGCGCCACCCTCGGCGTGGCTGCTGCGGCTGCGACGATGACGGCGATGATCGCAGCCAGCTCGTCGTCGGTGAGTGACGGTCGATCGTTCATGGCGTGCATTATACGGCACATCGCCGGCCGGTACGTCGCGGCGGTCGTCGGTGCCGCAGCACGCCGATCGCGACATGCATCCGCCACCTGGTGATGGCGGCGCAGCGGCGGGCGGCTGCTTCGCTGGCGTGCAGCCTGTGGCCCAACGCCGCGACCGTCGTGCGGCGACGTTGCCCCGGTTCCGGCCATGTGCTATTGTTGCGACGGTGGCGCAGTCGCTGCGCGGCGGGCCGGCTGCAGGCACGCCGGCAGAGAAAGGTTCGTACCGTGAGCAACATCGCAGGCAGCACATTGACGAATACGTTCGCCAAGGGCCCCGAGGGCTGGTGTTCCTACGACTACCACGCGAGCATGGTGGCAGGCGGGCGCAACATCTTCATTCTCACGACCTGGGAGCGCCAGGGCGGCCCCGGCGATGCGGGGTATGTCTGGGCTGACCACACGCGCTGGAGTGCAGATACTCCCGAGCGCCCGCTGTCGATCCTGCCGCTGCTGCGCTATCGCAGCTGGACTGACGACGATCCGATCGATCTGCGCAACGCCACCGTATCGGCGTACCTGCGGGGCGACGGCCTGCGGCTCGATGGCGCGACCTGCCTGTTCTGGGTCCACGGCGCCGGCGGTCGCTGGCATCTGAACAGCCAGCCGCTGACCATCACCGATGGCGCGTGGTCGGCCGAGCCGCTGCGGTGGCTGCTGCCCGACGACGAGTCGCGCTGGCACCATAGCTGGCCACAGAGCGACTGGTCGCGGCCGCTGTCGCAGGTCCTCGGTGCGGTGCATAGCTACGGGTTTTCGTTCATCGGCTTCTCCAGCGAGGTGACCGGGCGGCTGTCGATGGGCCGGTTTGCGATCGAGCTGCCGCCGGCGTAACCGCCGTGGCCGGCGCCACGGGGCGGCTCACCGCGGCGTCGGGCCGCGGTGCTCGGCGCGCACGGCGCCACCGGATCGCTGCGCGGGTCGGCGGCGGGCAGTACTGACCCAGCGAAGGAGGTACCACGATGACCATGCGCATCGGCTGGGCGTTGGCCCTGATCGGCGGCGCACTGTGCGGCGCGGTCGTCGCGGAGCGCATCACCCGGCGGTTGCTGCGCCAGCGCGCACGGCCGATCGTCGTGTGGCGCAGCGACCCCTGACGCCACCGATTCAAATGACTCTCTCATGATCGCCATCGCATTCTTTGCTATACTGAACGCGTGGTAGCGAGTCGGTTCACTGGCAACCGAGAGGAGGAAGCGATGGTTTTGTATCTGGTCCTGACCGTTCCGGCACTCTTGTTCTCACTCTACGCGCAATGGAAGGTCACCTCGACCTACAACAAATATGCTCAGGTCCGTAGTGGCCGCAACATGAACGGCAGCGATGTCGCGCGCGTCCTGATGCGCAACGAGAACCTGATGCACGTCGGCGTCGAGACGACGCCTGGCATGTTGACCGATCATTACGATCCCGGCGCCAAGGTCATCCGCCTGTCGGATGGCTCGCAGGCGCCCTCGGTGGCGGCCATGGCGATCGTGGCCCACGAGCTGGGGCATGCCGCCCAGGATCAGCAAGGCTACGCGTGGCTGCGGGTGCGGTCGGGGATCGTGCCGCTGGCCAACCTCGGCTCGACGCTCGGCATGCTGCTGTTCTTCGGCGGCATGCTGCTGGCCAGCTTCGCCAACTCGGGCCTCGGCATGAGTGTCGCGTGGGCCGGTGTCGCACTGATGAGCGTTGCGGTGGTCTTCACCCTGGTCACCCTGCCGGTCGAGTTCGATGCCAGCAACCGCGCGCGCGCCATGCTGCAGCGCAATGGCCTGGTGACCGCCGACGAGGCAGCGGGCGTCGATGCGGTGCTGAACGCGGCGGCGTTGACCTATGTCGCTGCCG
>CAIQIY010000613.1 GCA_903871975.1 uncultured Chloroflexota bacterium
AGTGCCGTACATACCTGGTGCCTGCGTGAAGATCCGCGCCGTCGCCGCGTGCCAATCGGCGCCATCCCGCATGAGCGACAGCGCGTGCGCCCGAATGGGGTTGAGCGCCTCGGGTTCATCAGCCTCCGCCAGCGTTCGGAACAGCGCATCGAGCAAATCGAGGCTCAGCTGAAAGGTATCACGGAAGATGCTGCTGATGTCGAGCAACAAATCGACCCGTGGCCGACCCAGCTCTTCGAGCGGAATTGGGGCAAAGCGCCAGATCTTGCCCTGACCATCGCGCTCGGGCCGGGCGCCGAGCAGCGCCAGCGCCGTCGCCAGGCTCTCGCCCTCGCTCTTGATGGTATCGAGCGCCCACAGCGCGAGCGCGACCGTCGCGGGCCAAGCCCCATCGTTGGCGGCACGATGCCGGGCGAGCAAGGCTGTCGCCATCGCCGTACCACGGTGCATCGCCGCGTCACTCGGCAAGCGCCAGGGATCGATGCCGTGCAGATTGCGCCCGCTCGGCAGTGCCGCTGCGCCAGCGCGCACCGGATCCGCGCCGGCGTGGGGCAGAACATAGCCACCGCCGAGTGCATGGAGCAGCGCATCGAGTTCGCCGGGGGCCGCCTGCAACCCGGCGGCGATGGCACGGCCTTCGGTGATGAAACGGCGCGCCGCTGCGGCGGGCAACGGCGCGCCACCGGCATCGAAGCGTTCGGGCGGCAGCGTACCGAGGACGCAGTCGCGCACGAACGCCTGGCGTCGGCCAGCACTGTCGTCGTCACTGACACCCGACGCCTGCAATGCCTCGAGCAAGCCGACATGCCCCTCGCGCGGCACATCGAGCGCTGCCTCAATCAACGCGGCGCTACGCTCGCGCCCCGGCGCCCGGCCGAACACGTGCAGGCCATCGAGGATCAGGCGCTGCTCGAGGTCACGCAGGTACCCCCGTGCCCGCAGCAGATAGGCCGCCGTCGGTTCGTCGTCGCGTTGCTGCAATTCGGGCAGACCAATGTCAGCTGTCTCCGGCAGTGGATCACACTGTTCGAGGTGCTGCAGTAATGCCTGTGCCTGACTGAGGCGCCGATACAGGCCGGCGCGGGCGTAGGGTGGCACCAGATGGCTGACCAGCGTCGCATAACCGCGACGACGCGCCATCAGCCCCTCGGCCGGATTGTTCAACGGGTAGAGGTAGAGCTGCGGCACATCACCGAGCAGCAGATCGGGCCAGCAGTCGTCGGTGAGCCCCAGCTGGAGTCCCGGCATCCACTCAGCCGTGCCATGCATTCCGACATGCACGACGGCATGAGCGCCCCACACATCGGTCAGCCAGCGATAAAACGCGACGTACTGATGATGCGGCGTGAATGTCGGATCAAACAACAGCCGCATCGGATCGCCCGGCACCCCCATCGGGGGCTGGATGCCGATCAGGATCTTGCCATATGTCCGCGTCTCGATCCGCACCGCATCACGCCCGTGCGGCGCGATGACGCCAGGCCAGGCGCCCCACGAACCCTCGATGCGGGCGACCTGGCGATCAGGCACCAGCGCGCGAAACTGCTCGCGCGTGACGACATGTTCCGGCGATGTCGTGTCGGCCATCGCCTCGATGGCCCGCGCCAAGTCGGCGGCGCTGCCGAGCGGCGCCGACCCCAGATCGTACCCTTGTTCGCGCATGCGCGCGAGTACGTGCTGCAGCGATGCGGGCACATCCAGCAACGCCGCGGTGCCCAGTTTGCCGAGGCCTGGCGGAAAGTTGTACAACACGAATGCCACACGCCGCTCGTGTGCTGCAAGGCGCCGCAGTCGCGTCCAGCCACTCACCTGCCGCACGACACGCGCCAGCCGATCCGGCAGCGCCACGATCTCGCGCTCACGAATGGCGCCAAGGGTCACCGGTGCGACGCTGCCATCCATCTCAGGCAGGTCGTACATGATGACTGCCTGCATCGGCGCCACGCCGCGCTCGCGCCATTCGGCTTCGGATTGCATCTGCAATGGCTGGGCGATCATGTACGGCACATCAAGTGCCGCGAGCAACTCGGCCGACTGCTCGCGATACTGCCCTGGCCGGGTCGATCCAGCCGGCCCACCGACCAGCGGAAACCCCATCGTATTGATGAGCATGTCGATGCGCCGCCCACCGAGCATCGCCGGTACCAGCCATTCGCGCACGACCACATGCATCTCGATGCCGCTGACGAAGATCGGCAGCACATCGAGGCCAGCTGCCTCGAGCGCGGCAATCAGCGCGTTCTGGTACGACTGACGCTGAACAATGTGTTTGCGGAATGTGATCAGCGCGACCAGCGGCCGCTCGGCGGCGCCACGCTTCACCGGGCGATGGCGGCGGTACCAGCGCAGGTACTCCTCGGGCGCGGCGAATGGCCTGGGGGCGGCGGGGTGTGCACAACCCATCGTCGGAATCGGCTGCAATGGCGCGACCTGAAGCGTCATCCCCAGGCAATCGCGCGCCATCAGGCGCACCATCTGGGCGATGTTCGCCGCATCAGGCTGATTCCAGTACAGATTCACACTCAGCCAAGTCCGAAAATCACTGAGTTTCGCCGGCATGAGTGGCAGCAATCTGGCGGCAACGCGCGTCAGGCGTGTATACGCATAGAGCGTATCCTCATCGCGGCCGCGGGTGATCAGTTGCAGTACTGCCTGCATCGGCTTCGGCAAGGCACTACGGCTGCCGCTCACGCGATACTCGCCCACGCGGTTCAGCGCCATCACCTCGGGCATGCTCTCGAACGCAAACACGGCACGCGCCGACGACTGGCCCACCTGCTGTGTCAGCCAATCGGCCATGCCACGTTCATTGATCAGCGTGACGAAGATGATATCGGCATGCGCCAGCGCGTGCACCAGATGCGGATCGTGCTGCTCGACATGGCCGTCGTGAAAGCGTGCGATGCGGATGTCCGGTGCATCATGCGCCAGATCGGCCAGCACCTCATCCCACAGATGCGCGTTGAAGCGCTCCATGCCGAGCACAAACGTCATGTGTGTCATAGGTCCCTCATCATTCGCATGGTATACTGTCATCGTCCGGTTCGGCGGACAGCGGTCGTCCGTATCACAGAGCTCCGATGCAGGAGGTGACTGATGGAAACCGATACCATGCAGCAGGTGGTCAGGATCGTGCTGCTCGGTCTGATCATGGTGCCATGGGCATTGCTCGGCCTGTCACTGTTGAACACCTGGTTGCAGTGGCAGCCGGTCTCGACCGACGCCGAGTGACCGACGCACATCGCCGAAGCCGTGGCCCCGCTGCCGTACTGGCACGCCGGGGCCACGTGTCCATCAGGCAACCGCGCCCTTCCGGCTGACCGTCAGCACAAACCGCCGCTCAAACTCATGCTCGCGCTCAAGGTCGTCCCAGGTCGCCACGGCGTCGGCGCGTACCGCTGCGACCGCCAAAGCCAGCGTCTCATCGTCGAGCGCCCAGGTCTCTTGGTGCACACGCGACTGCATGCGGTCGAGCAAGGTCGCCGGGCTGACGCGCGTGTTCCAGCTCGCTGCGACGACGTCGGGCTCCTCGACCCCACCGAGATGCCCCAGCGCGCGACCGAACGCTGCACCAGCACCCGGCGGCTTGAGCTCGGGCCGCGCCGCGATCACCGCATTGCGCAACGTCGCCCGCATGCGACGTACGCACGAGTCTGGTGCCAGCCAATCGTTCCCGATCAGCATCACCCCGCCCGGCCGCAGCACGCGCAACGCCTCGGCCAGCGCGGCCCGCCAGTCGCTCAGGTGATGGAGCACATGCACGACCAGCACCGCATCGACGCTGGCGTCGGCCAGCGGCAGCTGCATCAGGTTCCCCCGCACAAGTCGCTCGAAACCACGTGCCTGGGCCCGCCGCAGCATTTCGTGTGCGACATCGATGCCGATGACCCGGCATCCGGCATCAGCGACTGGCCGGGCGATGCGGGCAGTGCCGATGCCCAGTTCAAGGACCAGCGCGCCGTCGCCGACGATGCCCGCGATGCTGCGGCCGATCTGTGCTGCCACTGCCGGCGGATGGCTGGTGTAGTCATCATAGGCATAGGCGATCCGGTCGAACGAGACCCGTGGCATGTCCTGTGTTGCGGCACTCATGCTGCCGCCCCCACTTCGACATCAAGCGCGCGCGACAGGTCGGTACGCTCGAAGCCGCGAAACCGCGCAACGCTGATGCCGCCGAGCACCGCAAGGCTGACGACCATGACCACCGTCTCGAAGCCAAAGATTGCGGTATAGCCCCAGTGCGCGTCGAGCAACCCGGTCTCGATCAGCGCCGTCTTGAGTGCGCCACTGATGACCGAGGCCAGGCCGCTGCCGAAGGCCTGGGC
>CAIQIY010000614.1 GCA_903871975.1 uncultured Chloroflexota bacterium
CATCGCGCCGGCGACGTCGGTCAGCATCAACGCCAATGCCTCGCTGCCATTCGGCTTCTTCGTCTCGGTGCCGGCGACCGCCACATCCCAGACGGTCACCATCGAGATCATCGCGACGCGCGCCGACAATCTCGCGACCTCGCGTGGTGTCCTGACCGTGATCGTCGCTGCGCCGACGGCGACGCCGACCGTCACGGCGACGGTGGTGCCGAGCGCCTCGCCGACGCCGACGCCCGGCACCGGCTGTCCCGACATCGATCTCCCCGGATTGACCTTCGCGACCGCACGCCTGTTGCTCGCCGACGTCCCCGAGAACCACGGCATCTGCACCCAGGGCGAGGAAGACTGGTTCCGGTTCGGCGCAGTCGGCGGCAAGGTCTACACGATCGACATCTCGGCGATGGAAGCCGGGCTCGACCTGTCGCTCGAGCTGTACAGCGCCACCGGCGAGCGGCTGACCTCGAACGATGATTTCTTCCTGCGCAATCCGGCTGCCCCCGATCCACGCGACGTCAAGCCGCGCATCCAGTCGTGGCGCTCACCGCGCGACGGCTTCTATGTCATCAAGGTGCGCGACACGCTGAACCTCGGTGGCCGCAACCGCACCTATACCCTGGTCGTCGGTTCGGAGAGTTACGGGCCCACGCCGGCACCCGTGGCCGAAGTCTGCCGTGATCTGTTCGAAGACGACGGGTTGCCCGAGCAGGCACGGTTGATCACGTCGAACGAGCTGCAGCCGAACCGACGGCTATGCCCAATCGGTGATGCCGACTGGGTGCGCTTCTTCGGCAAGACCGGCAAGACCTACTACCTGTACACCGACACGCGCCCATACAAGAACAGCCCCGACATCAACAGCGAGACACTCGCCGGTGCCGACACCACGCTGGCGCTGTTCGACCGCGATGGCATCACGCTGCTCGACGTCAACGACGACGTCGCCGGTTCGCTGGACTCGCAGCTGCGCTTTGTGCCGCGTGCCGACGGCTTCTACTATGCCCAGGTCAAGAATGTCGGCGACATCGGCAATCAGTTTGTGCGCTACGATCTGATCCTCGAACAATGCCTGCCCGACACCGAGTGTGGCCGCGCCCCCGAGCCGGCGATCGGCGCACCGACAGGCGATGATGCGGCACCCGTCGCCGGGCCAGGCCCCGATGCGCCCGCCGAAGCGACCCCGGCGCCCGATGCCCCGGCCGGCGGCGACGAGCCGACGCCGACTGCCGTGTCGTTCGGTGACATCGGCGTGACACCGACCCTGGTCGCGTTGGCGCTGCAGCCGGTCGCCACCGCGCAGCCAGTCGTCGGCGCGTTCGGCGATGCAGCCTTCGAGCGCGTGTGGCGCCGCACCGATCGCCCGGTCGCGCTCGGGCAGGCGGCCCGCGGCTGGATCTGGGGGCCGACCGCTGGCATCAGCTTCGCCGAGCATTATGTCGATGATACGGGCAGCGTACGGCAGGTGCAATATTTCGACAAGGGCCGGATGGAGCTCATGCCGAGCGGAGGCGCGGGCAGCAGCGCGACCATCACCAACGGGCTGCTCGTGAGCGAGCTGATCAGTGGCCGGGTGCAGATCGGCCCGCGCGAATACCTCGAGCGTAGTTCCGCCATGGTGCCAATCGCCGGTGATCCAGGCGATCCCGATGCCCCGACATACGCCAGCCTTGCGGCATGGCTCGCGCCCACCGCCGATCGAACCGGACAGCTGCCAGCCGAGCGGCTCTTGCGTGACGGCAGCGTGATCCCGTACCCGCGTGGCGCACGCGACGAGGCGCGGCTCGTGCAGTATGTTGCGGCGACCGGGCACAACATCCCGGCAGTGTTCTGGGACTACCTGCAGCGTCGTGGCGTTGTCGAGCGTGACGGCGTGCTGGTGAACGACGCGCTGATCGACTGGGTCGCAGTCCTGGGGTACCCAATCGCCGAACCGTACTGGACGACAGTGCTGGTCGGTGGCGTTCCTCGCGAGGTGCTGGTGCAGCCGTTCGAGCGGCGCGTGCTGACGTATGTCCCCGACGAACAGCCGGCATGGCAAGTCGAGATGGGCAATGTCGGTGCGCACTACTATCGCTGGCGCTACGGGCTCGAGCTACCACACCCATGAGTTCGACCACACGCCGCCCCGCCACGCCGGCTGCCGACCCAGCCGGGGCACCACGTCGATTTCGCGACGATCCGCTCGAAGTCCTCGAGCATCTGGTCGACCACGTCGGCGACCGGCCGCCGGCATCGGTCGCCGAGGCGCGCGCCGCGGCCTACTGCAATGGTCGGCTGCGGCGCGCCGGAATGCAGGTGGCCATCGACACCTTCACGGTCGTGACGCCGCCGGGCCATGACGGAATCGTGCTGGCTGGCTGCGCCCTGGTCAGTGTCATCCTCGCGTACTGGTGGCCGGCGGTGGCGCTGATCGGGGCTGCACTGACGTCGCTGGCCGCCGTCGTGGCGGCGCTGCGGCGGGATCCGCTGCTCGCGCCACGGCGCACCAGCCAGAACGTCATCGCCACACGGGCATCGACCGAAGCCGCCCGCATGACGGTCGTCGTGCTGATGGCGCTCGACAATCCACCGCCGACTGCACCCTGGTATGCGTGGTGGTTCGACGAGCGGCGCGGCCGAACGTGGCGGGCGATTCTGGCTGGCCTGCTCGTCGCAGCGACGCTCACCAATGCCCTGGATCCACGACCGCACTGGTGGTACGCGCAAGGAGCGTTCGCGCTGCTGCTGGCGGCACTGGCCGGCATCGGATACGGCCGCCGACGGCTGCGGCACGACGGCCGCATCCAGGCCGGCGAGTTTGCCGCCGCATTGCTCATCGCGGGCCTGACGCAGGCCCATACGCGCATCGAGCTGTGGATCGCCGGCGTCGGCGCGCTCTCCGTCGGCCACGGCATTGATGATCTGCTGCAGCGGTATCCGTTTGATCCCGACACGACGCTGTTTGTGCTGCTCGATGGCATCGCCGCCGGCGCACCACAGGCCACCATTGCGCCCGGGCTCACCCCGGATCCTGCCGACGCATCGCTCGTCGAGATCGTCGCCGCCAGTGGCTTCCGCGTCGCCGAGGCTGTGGGGCGCAACCACCAGGCGATCGCGCGGCTACGACACAGCGCGCGGCGGCGGTTGCTGCGGATCGGCAGCACCGAGGTGGCGACCGGCGCGCGAGCCACCGGCGATGCCGCCGCTCGTGCGGGCTGCGATGCACGCACCATCGAACTGGTCGCCGAGCGACTGACCAGCGCGCTCCGGTTGCTCGATGAGCGCCTCGCAGCGCAACCCTGACGTCGTCGTGCCGTCGCCCGAGCCAGCGCTCAGCGCGCCCCACCGATGTAGAGTTGGATCATCTGCTGCCAGTACGGCCAATCATGCGCCGCCCCGTCCCACCAGCGCAATGCGTGCCAGATCCCTTTGGCCCACAACGCATCAGAGAGTTGTGCGTTGCTGACATTGACCGAATCCTCGCGGCCGACCGCCAGCACGATGTCGAGACGGCGCAGCTCGCGCGCCGTGGCATCTTCCTGCAGGCCGCTGATGAACGCCAACGGCTCGTGGAAGTAGCGATCATCGCCCTGATGATCACCCAGCCAGCGACCGATGTCGTAGACGCCCGAAAATCCGATGATCCGCCGGACGCGCGCCGGATGGCGCAGGCCAAACAACACCGCATGCGTCGCGCCGAACGAACACCCGTGGACCGTCAACGCTGGCTCGGGATTCTGGGCGTAGATGAACGGCAGCACCTCGTCGAGCAGATACCGTTCCCACGTGTCGTGGCGGGCGATCCGCGCCGCCGGGCTGATCTGCTCGCAGAACCAGCTCTCGTGATCGATGCTGTCGACACAAAACAGTTGAAGCTGCCCTTGCTCGATCCGATTGCGCAATGCATGGATCATCCCGTGATCTTCGTACTCGTAGAATCGGCCACCGGCCGTCGGAAAGACCAGCATCGGCGTGCCCCGATGCCCGAACACCAGCAACTCCGCCGGCCGGCCGAGCGCCGGGCTCAGCCAGCGGTGATATGCGCGTTCCATGCGCAACCCTTCCCTGACAGCATTGCAGAAGACTGACGCTCCGCCCATGCTACGTGTGCAGGGCGTTGTTGTCAATCCGTCACGCCGCTGTCACGCAGTCGCACATCACACGGCCTCGCCGAGCTTGACCGCCTCGAAGATGCGCATGCGGCGCAGCAGCACGAAGATCACCAGCACCGTGCCGACGAGCAACCCGCCAGCGACCGCATACACGAGGGCAACCTGTTCCCACGGAATGATCACGCGAAATGGCGGCGTCAGCGGAAACGCACCCAGGCGCACCTGCAGAAACGGAATGAACAACTCGCTGATGAGCGTCCCAATCAGTGAGCCGATCAGCGCACCGGCGCCGATGACCAGCGCTTGTTCGATGGCCAGCAACCCGATCAGCTGGCGCTGGCTGAGACCAACGGCACGCAAGACGCCGAGTTCGACCATTCGCCGCTGAAATGCCAGCACCATCGCCGCCAGGAAGCCGATCGTGCTGACGACACTCGTCGCAAGGAAGCCCACCGAGAGCAGACCAAACAGCCCCTGGCGCTCGGGGCGCAGCACATCGAGGCGCAGCAATGCATCGGCAGTGGCATTCAGGCGGCGGAGGCCGTAGGTCAGCGCCAGGACGTCGCCGGCGTTGGCGGGTGCGTCGGGTGCCAGATCCAACCAGACTTCGTACGGATACTGGGCGCCCTGTTGATCGAAGCTGTATTGCAGGTTGATGATGACGAACGGATCACCCTCGTCGTAGAGTGTGGGGAAAAACTGCAGCGTGCCGACGACGATGAAGCTCACCGGCTGTCGTGCGCCGACATCCGACAGCTCGAGGGTGAAGCGATCCCCCAGACGCAGCCCCTGGGCTTCGGCGAACGCTGCCGAGACCAATGCCGCCTCCTGGTACTCGCCGAGGCGGTTCATCAGCGCGCCAAGTGATTCGGCAGCGTAATCGGCGCGCCACATCGGTGTGATCACCCCCGGCAACGTGATGCGATCCACACCGTAGACGATCACCTCGTCGCGGCTGCCGGCAGCGCCGGTGAACGGCGCCCGGCTCGCGGCGACGCGCGTCGCGGCTGCGACGCCAGGCGTGGCACCGAACACCTCCATCGGGATGAACATGTACGCCGAACTGGCCTGGCTCACCACTTCACCGCTGCTGTCGAAACTGGTGCCACCATCCTCGCTCGCCGCGAGGCGTATCAGCTCGGGTTCGGTGTCGCCGGCGATGCTCGCCGTGGTTGCACCGGCATCGACGGGTGCCAGACGCACGTCGGCCCCGGCGCGATAGCGCGCCCGATCGGCACTGTGCGTGTCCAGAGTGCGGGCCATGGCAGCCGTGAAGATCGCCAGGCTCAAGGTGAGGCCGATGAGCAGCACGGGATCACGATACGCTGCCGGGGCACGTGCCAGCGCGCGGAGTGCCGTGACGAGCGCTACGCCGGGCAGACGCTCGGCGATCCATGCGCCGAGCACGAGCAGCCGCGGCAACGCGCGTACTGCCAGCAGCGCCAACGCGCACGCGGCCAGCGCCGGTGCCAGCAACAGCAACGGGTTGCGGAACGGATCGTCGGTCGATGCAGCGACCCCCGGAATGCCGATGGTTCCATGCTGTCGTAGTTGCAGGTAGCCATAGGCAGCGGGGATCACCAGCCAGACGTCGAGCCACGCCCGTTGCCACCACGCCGCGGTGCCGGCACGGCCACGCTCCTGGCGGAACGCGAGGATCGTGCGCCGCGCGGCTGCCGATGCCGGTGCGAGCATCGCCGGGATGACCATCAGCGCCGTCGCCGCACCGTGCAGCCAGCTCTGTGGCAACAACGTCGGCATCGGCCCGGGGAGCACCGCGAAGCTCAGAAACGACTGCGTCCAGGTCATCGCCACCGCGATGGCCAGCCCGAGCGGGACACCGACGACCCAGGCGGCACCGCCGACGACCAGCGCCTCGCCGATGGCCAGCCGCAGGACTTGGCCACGAGAACTGCCGCGACTGCGCAACACCGCGACTTCCGACTGCTGCCGCGCGACCAGCATGCCGCTGATCTGGATGGTGAAGTAGCCGATCAATGCCAACAACGGCACGCTCGACAGCGCCAGTGTGACGGTGAGCACCCGCACTTGCTCGCGATGGCGCGCCAACGCTTCGAGTGGCGAACGGTCGAGCCGGACGTTCGGCAACAACTGTGCGACATCGGCTGTGACGCTCTCGATCTGCGCGGTCAGCGGCGCGACATCGCCACTGCGCACCGCAGCACCATCGATCGCGCTGTACCACGACGCAAAACTGACCAGCGGCACATCGGCGATGTTCAGGACCTGAGCCACCGATGGCTCGGGCGCGAGCAATACATCGCTGAGCGTCGATGGCGGATTGAACCAGTACGGATCTGCAGGGTTGAGTGGCCGCCAGATGCCG
>CAIQIY010000615.1 GCA_903871975.1 uncultured Chloroflexota bacterium
CAGCTGGGACGCAGCACTCGACGAGATTGCGACCCGTTGGCGAGCGATCAGCGACGAGCACGGCGCAGCGGCGATCCTGCCGTATTCATACAGCGGCACGCTCGGTGTCCTGCAGTCGGCTGTGGTCGATGCGCGTCTGTGGCAGCGGCTCGGCGCAAGTGGCCTGGCACGCACGATCTGCTGTGCCGCTGCGCATACTGCGGTGGCAGCGACACTCGGTGCGCGCTACAGCGCCGACTATGCCGATGTCATCCACAGCCGGCTGATCCTGATCTGGGGCCATAATCCGGCCAGCACTGCGCCGCACTTCATGCCGTTCCTGCGACAGGCGCAGCGCGCCGGCGCACAGGTCGTGGTGATCGATCCACGCCGCACGCTCACCGCACGCTCGGCTGATCAGCACATTCAGCTGCGTCCGGCGACCGATGCAGCGCTGGCGCTGGGCCTGATGCAAGTGATCTTCGCCGAGCAGCGCCACGATGAAGCCTGGCTCACGGCGCACAGCATCGGCTGGCAAGCCTTGCGCGAACGTGCCGCCGCCTGGCCCCCCGAGCGCGTCGCTGCCGTCACCGGCGTGCCCGCCGAGACGGTCGTCGCATTGGCACGGGCATATGCCACGACACGGCCTGCGCTGCTCAAGACTGCCGACGGTGTCCAGCGGCATGCCAATGGTGGCCAGACATTCCGGGCGCTCTGTGCATTGCCAGCGGTAGTTGGCCAGTACGGCGTGCTGGGCGGTGGGCTGAGCTATTCGACCGGCGGCTACGCAGCATGGGATGACGCGGCGATCCGGGGTACGGTCGCGGCGCCACCACCACCGCGCATCATCAACATGAACCGCCTGGGAGCGGCGTTGAATGGTGAGCTGCCTGGCCCGGCGATTCATGCACTGTATGTCTACAACGCCAATCCGGTGGCTTCGACGCCCAATGCCGGCCGGATCGTCGCCGGGCTGCAGCGCGACGATCTGTTCACCGTCGTCCACGAGCAGTTTCTGACGGACACCGCGATGTACGCCGACATTGTGCTGCCGGCGACGACACAGCTCGAACAGGTCGATCTGCATCGGCCGTACGGACATCGTTGGCTGCAATACAACCATGCGGCCATCGCACCACGCGGCGAGTGCCGCAGCAACTGGGACACCAGCCGCGCACTGGCGCGGGCGTTGGGCTTCGATGAGCCATGGCTCCATCAGCCGGCCGAGGATGTGCTGCGCGAGATTGTCGATGCTGGTCGTGCCCACAATCCGTACCTGGCCGGCATCACCCTCGAGCGGTTGCAACAGGAAGGAACGGTGCCTCTGAGCATCGACGAGGCGCACCGCGTGCCATTCGCCGACGGGGTATTTCCTACGCCGTCGGGCAAACTGGAGTTGTACAGCGCGACGTTGGCGGCCCAGGGCCTGGATCCACTGCCCGGCTACCATCAGCCCGACGAGCTCGCGGCCGCGCCGGCTGATGGGCTGGTACTGCTCACCGGTGCGTCGCATCACTTCGTGACGTCGAGCATGGCCAACCAGCCGAGCCTGCGCCGCCGCGAAGGTGCGCCGTTCCTCGAGATTCACCCGGCAGATGCCGCAGCGCGCGGCATCGCCGACGGTGACTCCGTGGTGGTGGAGAATGCCCGCGGCTGGTGTACCGTGCGTGCCGTGCTGAGCGACGCCGTCGCGCCGGGTGTGGTGGTGTCGCCCAAGGGACACTGGGCGCAGCATGCGCCGGACGGCCGTAGTATCAATTGGCTCACGCCCGATACCCTGGCAGACCTCGGTGGGCAAGCGACGTTTCACTCGAATGTCGTGCATGTTCGGCGCCGCGATGCATGAGCGTGCCGGGATCTCACGGACCGTGCCTGGGCACCGGCCGGCCAGCACCTCTGGGCGACGGCGCTGGCTCGCCGGTACCTGGCGCGGTGATGGGCTTCAGTTGCCCAGCAACAGGTTTGCGATGTGATCCCCGATGCCGACAGCATCGGCCCAATACATGTTGCTCAGCACGATCACCGTCGCATCGACCTCGGGAAAGCGCGAGATATACGTCGAGGCACCGGTCATGTCGCCGGGGTGGCTGATCATCAGCAACCCCGACGGTCGTGTGATTCGCCAGCCATAGCCGTAGTCGCGCAATCCAGGCGTGAACATGCGGGCACGCTGCTCGGCTCCGAGCAACTGGTCCCCGGCCAGTGCGCGATCCCAGCGATACATGTCCTCGACAGTACTGTAGAGCGCTCCGGCCGAATCCAGCGTCGAGACATCGATGAAACTGGTCGGCTCGTCGAAGTTGTTGTAGCCAATCGCGAGTTCGGGGCTGTAACCGCCCATGCTGGTGTCGTAGCCGCTCGAACGCATGCCTAGCGGCACAAAGATTTCGTCGCGGATGAAATCGGCATATGGCCGACCGGATGCGCGCTCGATGATGCGGCCGGCGAGGACGTACGCCGAATTGCCGTAGGCGTATGCCGTGCCAGGGGCGAACGACACGCCGGCATTGCGAAACCGTGCAATCAGGGCATCGGGCGTCGCGTGGTTCATCTCCGTCGGCTCGAAGTCGAGGAAGTCGGTGTAGTTGGGGATGCCCGAGGTGTGGCTCAGCAAATGATGCACCGTGATCCCGCGCCACAACTCCGGGCAATCGTCCAGATAGGTGCAGATTGAGGCATTCAAGTCGATCTGGCCACGCTGGTGCAGGATCAGGACGCCGGCAGCAGTGAATGCTTTGGTCAGCGAGGCGAGGCGGAACCTGGTCTGTGCGGTGTTGGGGACGCCACGCGCCGCATCGGCCATGCCGTAGCCGCGCGCCAGCGCGATCCGACCCTGGAGCGCTACCAGCACCGAACCCTGGAACAGGCGCGCATCGGTGAGGCTGGTGAGGTAGGCATCGATCGCTTGGCCGCGCGGGCCAAGCGCCTCGGGGGTGGCGATCGCCAACCCTTCGGGCAACGGGGTAGAGGTGGGTGTCGCGCTGGGTTCGGGCGCGAACAGCCCGGCCCAGCCCCCGTCGGATGTGCTCGTCGCGCTCGGCAGGATCGTCGCCAGCATGCCGTCGGCATTGGTGGCTGCGCCGCTGCGTAGCCGGTCGCCAGGCACGAGTGGCGCGCTCAGCATCAGGATCAGCAACAGGCCAGCGGCGATGATGACGAGGGTTGATTGCGCAAGCTTGTGCACCGTCCATACTCCGATGTGCTGTAGTAGGAATTGTGCCGCATTGTACCCGAGAGTGGCATTGCGTTCAAGTGGGGGATTGCGCCAGTTGGGGTTGCGTCGGTATCGTGGCAGAGCCGACGGCTGCCGCGGGGGCACTGGTGGGGCAGCAGCTGCCTACACGCCATCGGCGCGGTGCGTCCGATCAGCGCGCCGCCAGCCTGCGTCAGGGGCATCGGGCAGGAGCGTGCGCCAATCGGGGCTGCCTGGGGTGGTCGCTACCACGATGATCCGCGAACAGCGATCACGGTGATGACGCTCCATGTGTGTCATGGCAGGAACACAGCGCACAGCTCTTGGTGCTCACGGTAGCTGTTCCTCTGGCTCCGCTCCGGCAGCACACGTCAACCATGGCTCCATTGGCGTTCGCGCAGGAGTGTGATCGATGCTGGCGCTCTGCGTAGCACGGGGGGCCGGCGCTACGCGGGTGTGGGCCGCGTATCGCCAGGCATGCATCGACGATCGCTGCACCTCCGGGGCGGTGTAACGATACGCAGACCGTCATCGAATGAACTGGCTCTTTGGCCCGGCGTTGGATCAGAGGACCGGCCTACCGCATATCGCCGACTACAGGTGAGCGCACGTGGCCATGTAGACGTACCACCGAGGGCGATGGCCACGATCATCCATGCTGGCATGGCAACGCAACGTACCATGCCAGCATGCGGCAACCGGTGGCCCGGCTGCGTGGGTGGCCATCAGATCAGAGCCTTCTCGCTGTCGCGGTCGAAGATGTGCATCTTCGCCATATCGACCACCACCTCGATCGACGTGCCGACGCGCGCCGCCGAACGCGGATCGAAGCGGCCGACGACCTCCTTGCCGCCATTCTCGAGGAACGCGAAGACCTCGGAGCCCAGCGGCTCGACCACCGTCACGTTGGCATTCAGCCGGGCGCTCTCATTCACACCGCGCGGCACGTAGTGCGCATCGTGCACATCCTCGGGGCGGATGCCGAACACCACGCTCATGCCAATGTGATCAGCGATCGCCTCGACCTGTGCTGCCGGCACCGGCAACTGGAAGCTGCCGAAATCTGCCACCACGCCGCCATCGACGCGATTCAGCGTCGCCTCGAGAAAGTTCATCGACGGCGAGCCGATGAAGCCGGCGACGAACATATTCACCGGGTGATCGTACAGATGCTGTGGGGTATCGAGCTGCTGCAGCACACCGTCCTTCATCACCGCGATGCGCGTACCCATCGTCAACGCCTCGGTCTGGTCGTGGGTCACGTAGATGAAGGTCGTCTTCAGCCGCTGATGCAGCTTCGAGATCTCGGCACGCGTCTCGACGCGCAGCTTGGCATCGAGATTCGACAACGGCTCATCCATCAAGAACACCGCGGGGTTGCGCACGATGGCGCGACCGAGCGCGACACGCTGGCGTTGACCGCCCGAGAGCGCCTTGGGCTTGCGGTCGAGCAGATGCCCGATCTTGAGCATCTCGGCGGCTTCCTTGACGCGCCGATCGATCTCCGGCTTGGGGGTCTTGCGCAACTTCAGGCCGAACGCCATGTTGTCGTAGACCGACATGTGCGGGTAGAGCGCGTAGCTCTGGAACACCATTGCGATGTCGCGGTCCTTCGGCGGCACATCGTTGACCACCCGGTCGCCGATGAGGATGTTGCCGTCGGTGATCTCCTCGAGGCCGGCCAGACAACGCAATGCCGTCGTCTTGCCACAGCCGGACGGACCGACCAGCACGAGGAATTCCTGGTCGTTGATCTCGATGTTGAGGTCTTTCAGTGCCGCAAAGTCGCCGAACCGCTTCCACACGTGATCGTACTTGATGCCTGCCATGTCGCTGCTCCTCCTCGTTGTGGTGTGCATGCTGCCCACCGCCATCGGTGTCAGCCGATACGCGCCGTGGGTGGCGCGGTCGATCGCCGGATCATCAGGCGTGTGTCGAGCGTGATGGATGTGATGGGTGCGTCGGGCGCGCGGATGCACGCATCGAGCACCATGGCCAGCCGACTGCCGAGCGCGGCACGTGGCTGGCGTACCGCCGTGAGTGGTGGCTCGACGTGTGCCGCGAGCGGTACGTCGTCGAGGCCGACGAGCGAGATGTCGTCGCCGATGCGCCATCCGGCCTCGCGAATGGCATGCATCGCGCCGAAGGCCAAGTCGTCGCTGCCGGCCAGCACTGCGGTCGGCGGGGCTTCGGCACTGAGCAGCTCCTGCATCGCCAGGTAGCCGTGTGCCTCGCCCGAGCCAGCCTCGACGACCAGTGATGGATCGAGCGGCACGTGTGCGACGCCAAGCGCAGTGGCGTAGCCGGCGAAGCATGCGTCGCTGCTCAGGCGATCGCCCGGTGCCTGGATCAGGGCGATGGCACGATGCCCGAGTGCCAGCAGATGGCGCATGGCTTGCTCAGCCCCGCCGGCGACATCGCACTGCACGATCGGGCATGCGTAGCCGTCGGGTGCACCACCGGCGCAGACATATGGCACGCCGGCCTCGGCCAATGCTATGACGCGCTCATCGTCGCTGCGAACGTCGAGGACTGCAAAGCCGTCGGCACGTGCGCCGCCCGCAGCGCGCGCGCATGCTGCCAGATCGTCGCCCGAACCAATCGGGATCAGCAGCACATCGTAGCCGCGTTGTGCGGCGACGGCGGCGAAGCCGGCGATCACCTCGGCGACGACTGGATCGGCGAGCTGCCCCGGCGCGACGCCCAGCGGTATGCCCATGGTGCGGCTCGCGCCCCGCAGGCTGCGCGCGGCGTGCCGCGGCTGGTAGCGCAGCTCGGCGACGGCCGCCAGTACACGCTCCCGCGTGATTTCGGCGACGCTGCCGGTGCCGTTGATGACATACGATACCGTCGCGGTGCTGACGCCCGCCCGCTGCGCGACGTGCCGGATGGTTGCTTTGTTCGCCAGATGCGCCTCACGACGGCTCTACTTAAACGATTAAGGCGAGTATAGCGCGAGGTGTGTTGAGTGTCAAGCGCTTCGTGGATATTCATTGGCTTCGTCAGCGTCGTGGCACTCCGGTGTCGCTGCACCGGCAGCAGGGTACGCCTGCAGCCACGGCGCCCGCTGTGCAACATCACATGGCCGTGCGCTGTGCGGGTGTGAGGGCTGTTCCATCAACTCATCTGTACCGTAGCGCCTCGGGCCAGCGTTGCGGCCGCGTGAATATCCCGTGTGAAATTGACGCAATCTGGAACTCGGCATGGTTGCAGTGTCGGTGCAGGATTGCGGTGCGAGGGCTGGGGTGCTGTCATCGCACGGCGCAGCGCTCGAATCCGAGGCAGGGCACGCGGCGTCTGCGATGCAGAACGCAGCATGACGGAGCACGTGCCACGAAGCGCACCGCGTGCAGCTGCGCCGGATCGTTCCGGGCAACGTGGTGCCGGCTGCCGATGGTGCAGCCGCCGCTGCAGCTCGAACAGGTCCAGGTTGTCAGAATCGTGATTTTCGGTACAATAGTGAGGCGCACGACCAGCGGGGCCG
>CAIQIY010000616.1 GCA_903871975.1 uncultured Chloroflexota bacterium
CAATCCGGCCAACGTGCGGGCGGCACTGGCCCACGGCATCGATGCCCGACGGGTGCTCGGTGTCGCCGATGCGCGCCTGGCGCTGCGTAGCGTCGGGCTGTAGGCCGAAGCCACGCTCCCGTCGCGCCGTGCGCCGCACCGGCACACCTCGTACGTGTGCCCGTCCGTGCCGCAGTGGCTGATGCCCGACGATGACACGCCGCAGCGCTGCCGGCCGCCGATGCGGCGCGGGGCCACCATGCGTCGCACGACGTGGTGTGCTGTGCCCCCAGGGTGGCTTGTCATTTCGGCCCACCACTGCTACAATGCGTGCCAGTGGCGGCGACGGCTGGTCGCCTGCCGATCGCCCAATGTGCCGGGAGGGACGCGCTCATGGCCTCGAAGAAGGGGAACCGCATCGTCATCAAGCTGCGCAGCACCGAGAGCAGCCACACCTACACCACGATGAAGAACCGCAAGAATGACCCGAGCCGGCTTGAGCTGCGGCGGTACGATCCGACGCTGCGGCGACACGTGATGTACCGCGAGTCGAAGTAGCCCTCCCGTGGCGGTTTGACAGCCGTGCCGCACCGTGCTATTATAGTACGGCGCGTGGGGGTGTAGCTCAGCTGGGAGAGCGCGACAATCGCACTGTCGAGGCCAGGAGTTCGAGCCTCCTCACCTCCACCACAATCCGGGGGCAGTAGCTCAGCTGGGAGAGCGCAACGCTGGCAGTGTTGAGGTCAGGGGTTCGATCCCCCTCTGCTCCACCAATCCACCGACGACCATCTTCACACGAAGGTGGTCGTCGGCGTCATGTGCCACACGGAGATCGTATGCGCTACGGGCTCGACATCCCGACGACCGGGGCCTTTGCCGACCCCGACGCGCTGGCGCGGCTGGCGCGCTGCGCCGAAGCGAGCGGCTGGGACGGGGTGTTTGTCTGGGATGTCACCGACGGCCTCGATGTATGGCATGCGCTCGCGGCGATCCTGAGCGGCACCGCGCGCGTGCGCATCGGCACGATGGTGCTGGCGCTGGCACGACATGCACCGCACGTCGCTGCCGAGCGACTGGCGCAGCTCGACCAGCGCAGCGGTGGTCGGCTGATCGTCGGGGTCGGGCTGGGTCACCGGGCCGACGATTTCGCGGCGTTGGGCCTGGCGGATGGGCGCGTGCGGGCGCGGCACCTCGATGACGCCTTGGCGCAGCTCGATCAGCACTGGCGCGATGCGGCGTCCGGTGCTCACGGCGGGCGTGCAGTGCCGCTGCAACAGCCACGGCCACCGATCTGGATCGCCGGCGGATGGCCACATCATGCTCCGCTGCGGCGTGCCGCACGCTGGGACGGGCTGGCACTCAAGTCGATCGACGCGATCGAGCGCACGTGGCTCAGCCATGAGCAGTTCGTCGCCGCAACCGCGACCGTGCGAGGCCTGCGCCACAATGCTGCGCCATTCGCCATCGCCGCCAGCGGCGACACCTCGGGCCCGCGCGCCGCCGCCGCCGCCCGGGTTGCCGCATTGCACGCTGCCGGCGCGACCTGGTGGATCGAAGAGGGGCTGGGCTGGCAGTACGACGAATTCATCGAGCACATCGCACTCGGGCCGCCGCGCGCGGCCGGCATGGCGTGATCGCCACGGGCACAACCCATGCGGGCTGTCGAGGGGCCGAGTCGGCCGCACGACGCGTTCGCCGCACCGCGTGCCGGCCTCGGGTCACGGTCGTGCCTCGAACACGCGGTAGCGCCGATCCTGCTGCAGCACCGTCACGTGGCCGAAGCAGGCGCGAAGGGCTGGCGCATATGGCAGGAATGCGTTGGCGACCACCAGCAACCGCCCATCTGGCGCCAGATGCGCGCGGCTCGCCCGAAACAGCTGTGGTGCGAGGCTGGCATCTGTCTGCTGATCGGCATGAAACGGCGGATTGAGCAACACCCGGGCGAAGCGCTCGCCGGGCAGCGCTGCGAACCCATCGCTCGCCAGCACGCGCCCGGCGCAGCCATTCGCCAGCAGCGTCGCGCGGGCGGCCTCGAGCGCCGGCCAGGAGACATCGAGCAGCGTCGCGTGGGCGCCATGCAGTGCCGCCACCGTCCCGAGCACACCGCTGCCGCATCCCAGATCGGCCACCGACAGGCCAGCGAGGTGCGGCTGTGCCAGCACCAGTTCCGCCAGCATGCGGGTCGCATCATCGAGCTGGTCTTCGGCAAACACCCCGGGCTGACTACACATCACCAGTGGCATGCCCCCCAGCACCACACGCTGTTGATGCATCGTACCCGGAGCGATGCCCGGCTCATCGAGCCACGCGGGCGCGTCCGGCCGGCCCGCGACATCGAAGCAGGCCACCCGGCAACGCCGCCGCAGCCCCATCGGCGTCGCCGCACCAAACACGGCCTCCGCATCGCGCAACACCGATTGAATGCCGGCATCGTTGGCGCCGGCCACCAGGCACTGGCCGCCGGGCGCGAGCAGCCGCGCCGCCAATGCCAGCCAGCGTCGTGCTTCGCGACGCCGTGGCGGAATATCGACCAGGACGACATCCAGCCCGGTTGGCCAGCATGCTGGCGCTGTCGAGTGCAGCACCGTGACATCGGCCGCCAGCGCACGGGCTGCCGCCTCCAGCACCGACGTCGCGATCACATGTGGCGTATACGCCCACACGGCAGCCCCGGCGCGGGCCAGTGCCAGCGCCAACGCGCCATGGCCAGCGCCCAGCACGGCGACGCGTCGCCCGCGGGGGGCCGGTGCCGCTTCGGCGAGCAACGCCATCGTCGGCGTCACGACGTCCCATCCGGCAAACCCGGGCCGCGTCGCGAGCACGAAGTGCTGGCCACACAGCGTCACCGTCAGCGATTGCCCCGTCATCGCGTCCATCACCCCTCGGCACCATACCCGCGCGCTCGATGCTGCATCGGCGCTGCGCTCCCCGCGTATAATACGGCACGACGCCGCCGGCGGCAGTTGTGTGCCCATGTGCCCGAAGCAGCGCTGGTACCAGGAGTCGCGTATGTCGCAGCGATCCCGCAGAACGTTGACAGGATGGGTCATCTGGCTGGTTCTCGCCGCGGTGATCGGCAGCTGCGTCGTGCCCGGCAGCGCATTTGCCGGTGTCCTCAGCGCCCACACCGAGCCGGCGATCGCGATCACGGGTCGCTGGATCTGCCCAGCCGGAACCACGCCCATCCGACACGACCGCGAGACGACTTCGCGCGATCGGTACGGCGAGCATCGCTCGACCGCCCATGAGTTGCATTGCCGCGATACCGATGGCACGATCGTCTTGCGCGATCCGTTCAGCTACGTCGTGCTCTGGCTGGGCCTGGCGGCGCTGGTCGGCGTCGCGGTGACGCTGCTCGGCGTCGTCATCGTCGGCGTCCCGGGTGCGTGGTTGATCAATCGGCGCATCGACGCATCTGGCACACGTTGACACTGAGGAGTTGTTGATGACTGACTATCTGGTGACGATCGGGCTGGAGGTGCACGCCCAGATCCTCACGAGCTCGAAAATGTTCTGTGGCTGCAGCGCCGACTACGCCGATGCTGCGCCGAACACCCATGTGTGCCCAACGTGCCTCGGGCTGCCCGGTGCGCTGCCGGTCATCAATCGTCGGGCGATCGAGCATGCCATTTCGACCGGCCTGGCGCTCGGCAGTCGCATCCAGCACGACACCATCATCAGCCGCAAGAACTATTTCTACGCCGACCTGCCATCGGGGTATCAACGAAGCCAGTATGACGATCCGCTGTGCGTCGGTGGCTGGGTCGAGCTCGATGACGCCAGCGGGCCGCGACGCATCGGGCTGACGCGCGTCCACATCGAAGAAGACACCGGCAAGCTCATCCACGGCGATGACGGCGCTTCGTATGTCGACTTCAACCGTGCTGGCGTGCCGCTGATGGAGATCGTGTCGGAGCCACAGATTGCGTCGCCCGATGAGGCGCGGCGCTACTTCCAGAAACTGCGCCAGATCCTGGTGTGGATCGGAGTGAGCACCGGCGACATGGAGCGCGGCGCGCTTCGCTGCGATGCCAACATCTCGCTGCGCCCGGCTGGCCAGCGCGAGTTTGGCGCCAAGGTCGAGATCAAGAACATGAACTCATTTCGGGCACTCGAGCGCGCACTGCAGTACGAGATCGAGCGGCAGACGGCGGTGCTGCGCGCTGGCATGCGCGTCCGGCAGGAGACCCGCGGCTGGGATGAAGCACGCGGGGTGACCGATGCGCAACGCACCAAAGAAGGCTCGGCCGACTATCGCTACTTCCCCGATCCCGATATTCCGCCACTCCGGGTCGACGACACGGTGATCGCCGAATGCAGCGCGCGGCTGCCCGAACTGCCCGACGCGCGCCGCGCACGCTTCGCAGCGATCGCCGGTGTGAGTGCCATGGATGCTGAGACACTCGCTGCCGACCGTGGTCGGGCCGATTATTTCGAGGCGACAGCGGCGGCCTGCGAGGCCTCGGGGGCCACGCCGCGCGATGCGGCGGTCTGGATCACTGGTGAGTTGTTGCGGCTGCTGAATGACACCGGCGAAGACCTCGCCAGCGCCGCCCGGCGCCTGCCGCCAACGGCCATCGCCGAACTGGTGCAGCTGCTCGGCAGCGGAGCCATCACGCGCACAACGGCCAAAGAAGTCTTCGAACTCGCGTTCCGCAGCGGCGCGGCGCCGCGTGTCATCGTCGAGGAACGTGGCCTGGCAGTCATCGGTGCGGGCGATGTGCTCGCCCGACTGGCGCGCGAGGCGCTCGCCGGCAATCCGAAGGCAGTGGCCGAATACCGCGGCGGCAAGCTCACGGCGATCAAGTTCCTGATTGGTCAGGTGATGAAGGCCACGAAAGGCCAGGCGAGCCCGCAGGCGGTCCAGGCGGCACTGGAAGCCGAGTTGCAGCGACTGGATGCGTGATCATCCGGCATCCGGGTGCGCGCGGCGCGTCACGCTGATCACGATCGGCAGCAGGCTGAATGCCGGTATACCCAGCGGTGCCGTGGCTGACCCGACGAGCATGCCGGTCGACGACCCGCCGTCGAGATTGAGTGCGGCGTCGATCGCGAGTGCGCTGTCGGCAAGCCACCTCGCCATCCGCGACAGCGTCGTGCCGGTCAGCGGCGTGATGATGAACCACAGATCGCCGGCGCGGTCGAGCGCGACGACGGTGCGCCGCGCTTCTGCGCCGTCGTCGTCCAGCTCGACGATGCGCCCGCCGGGGCGTATCAGCATCGGAAACGACTGCACCGCCTGCATCGGCTGCTCACTGTCGTCGTACGGTGTCTCTGCGAGCGCCCGCATCGTAATCTGGCCGCGCGCATCGACGGCGAGCATGCCGCCGAACCCGACGTAGGATTGCCCTGCCACCGCGCCGTCGCTCGCGATCAGGGCGGTGCTGCGCCATTCCGGCGTGAAGAAGCTCCCGTTCACCACCAGCGTCGCCCCGAGGCGCGCATGCCACGCTGCGAGCGTCTGCGGCGCGTGTGGTGCGTAATGAACGCGCAATCGGTGTACCTGCGGATCGATCCGTGCCAACAATACCGGTACGCCCGGCATATCGCCAACCGATGGGATCAGTGCGCTGCTCAGCATGATCCCGTCGACCTCGCCTTCCCACTGCTGTGCTGGCACGGGCGATGGTGGCACGGGCGATGGTGGCACGGGCGATGGTGGCACGGGCGATGGTGGC
>CAIQIY010000617.1 GCA_903871975.1 uncultured Chloroflexota bacterium
ATGTTGGCGTAGACGCAATGAACCACGCCTTCGCGGTTGAGCAGCGCACTCAGCGCCAGCAGACAACTGGTCTTGCCGGTCTGGCGGGGCGCGTGCAGCAGGAAGTACTTCTTCCGGGTGATCAGGTCGCGCACCTGTGCCAGATCGATGCGCGACAGCGGCGGCAGGCAATAGTGCTCGGCAGCATCGACCGGTCCCTCAGTCGTGAAGTAGCGCATGCGTCCTCCCTGGCGGGGCGTGCGATCCGGCGTGCGTGCCTCCAGCATAGCACACGCGACCGCACGACGGGGTGCGCCGCGTCGCGCTGCGGGACAACACATGAGTCGCGCAGCAGCTCGGCACACACGGGGACCGGGGGAGGCGCACGCGTCGCGGGCATTGATGATCCGACGCGGGCGCGCCCGTCATCGGATCACATCAGCCGGTGCCACGAACGAAGACATCAGGCCATGGCCGGAAATGCGTTTGGTAGACTTCCGGCACGCGCTCGACGCCATCGTCCGAGATTGTCCGATACACAGTGACATCCATGCCATTGCGCGCGCGATCCGTCTGCTTCACCGTTCCTGAAGGAAGTTCGGGGTCATCGACATAAACCGGAGTGGTAGGGGGCGCCACGATGTTCTCGATCGTCGGTTCACTCACTCGTATGGATCGACCGTCCGGCATCGTGCCATACAATCGCACAGTAAGCACTGCCGCGTCCAGATCAACTTCGGTCTCCATCAGGATCCAGTTGCCGGTATCGTTGCGAAATCGCAGATCCAGCACCCCAGTGAAGATTGTTGCGTCCATCCCCGGGCCGTCAGCATCGGGGAAGCTGAACGCGTCATACCAGCCGATGTGAAACGGATGCGCATGACGTTCAGTAATGGGAACCCCGGCCCAGAACGCGCCACGAAACACGGTTGTTGAAACCTGGCAGACGCCACCACCCCATTCGAGCTGGGTACGATCACCGATGACGGCATACCCCTGGACAAAGCCATGCTCCTCATCGACCGGGCCGAGCTGCGTGTTGAACGAAAACTCTTCGTCCGGCGCGATGAGGACGCCATTCATGCGCGCCGCACCCGCTTCGATGTTTGTCAGTCGGTACGGCGCCGAGCCGGCGAAGCTCGACTGACCGGCGCCAATCAGTTCAGTGATGCCGAGCGCGTCCAGTCCCTGTGCAGTGATGCGAGGAACGACGGTCACCATCGGTAGTTCGATCGTATGCTGGCCAGCCCGCAACGCAGTATCGAGCGCCGCCACTGCTGCCGGCTGATCGACTCGCTGGCCTTCGACGCCAGGTTCCACAATCTGGAGCTGGCCATCGCGATAGGCTACCCGTGGCTCACTGCTGGGCGAATCGACCAGCTGCGCCAATTTCGTCACCGCACGCGCCAGCCGATCAGCATCGGGGACAGCCGACAGTGCGCCACCATCGTCGCGCAGCGTGATCAGTTCTGCGACCCGATCGCGCTCCCAGATGAACTGGCGCCCGGCGTGCGATACGACGAATGGCTCAGCCAACATGGCCGACGCTGCGGCGACCGCCGGCGCGATCGCGGCATCGCCGGTCGTCGGTGCGATGCGCCGCGTGCGCATCTCGATGGTCTGTGGCTCAAGGGTCATGATGGCGTCGACCAGCAACCCGAGCGTTTCATCGACCAGCGCCTGTCGCCCCGATTCGGCGGGAACGGCGATGGCGCGGCCAGCCGCCAGGCTGAGCGATGCATCACGCGGCACACGGTCGTAGGTTGTCGCGATCTCATCGAGCACGGCCTGCGCCCGCACGGCATCGAATGTGACACGCGGTGCGACATCGATGCCGCCTCGTTGATAGAGCCGGGCGATCTGGAGCATGCGATCGATGATGGTGCCACTGCGGCCATACCGCACGACGGCATCGGTCGCGCCGACGAGATCGATGGTGATTCCCAGCTGCTCTGCGGTAGGCGACCAGCGACGGCCATCGAGAACGATGGTCACCGGCGCAGCCAGGAACGCTGCATAGCGGCGCTCGAGCACCTGTTGCACATCGCCGGGTTGCATCGCGGTCAGCTCGGTACCACGCACCGAAAGGCCCGGCAGCGTCTGATCCGCCAGCAGGCGGTCCAGCGCAAATGGCAGAGCCAGGATCAGGCAGACGATCACTCCGAGCCAGGTCAACCAACGGAGCATGACCGACCTCCGCGGACGGCGCGACAATGGCGCTGGCGGTTCGTTGTTGGGGGCATTGGCACGGTGCGATGGTGCCTGCCCCGTATCCATCCGACGGCGAGCCATCGGGCCATGCTGGTAGGTAGGTTTGCGCGACATCGTAGCCGTCGACTGCTGTTGGCAGCCTGCATCCTGTTACGACATGACATCGTTTGTCGATCCCACCCTACCACTGTGCGATGTCGCTGTCAATCTCGTCTGGCGTCGAAACGGGATGGCGCGCCGTGCATGCCGGTGCCACGCTGGCGGTGTGCGATCAGCGGCGTGTGTGTTCGGACGCATGATGCATGCGGCGCGGGGCGGGCGACTGTCCGACGGGCTGATGTTGCCCGTTCGGGGCTGGTGATGCAGCGGGTACCGGGCCGCCGTCGGGCAGCAACGGCTCGGGCCCGGGCATGGCACCGCGCGCGACAGAAACCCGCCGGTATCGCTGCGTACCAGCCCGACTGGCGATCGGGGGCAGGGCATGCGCAGCGTATTCCGACTCCCGCGGCCATCACTCGGCGAACGTGTCGCGAACCCACGCCAAGCTCAGCCGATGGGCGTCTTCGAGGCTCATCGTCTGTGGTGTGCCGGGTTCGCTGGCCAGTTCGATGTGGATTGGCCCAGCAAACCGGTGTCGGCGCAGCGTTGCCACGATCGGCGCATAGGCGACGTCGCCGGCGCCGAGCGTTTCGGCCCAGACGCCACCATGCGATTGCCGCACATGCAACGTGGCGACACGATCGCCATACATGCGCAGCAAGTCCTGGGCTGCGAGGTTGCTGTTGCCACAGCCACGATACGCCCAATGAACATCGAAGCACAGCCCGAGCAATTCGGCGGGGACGGCGAGCAGCATGTGGTGTACTTCGCGGGCGGCCTGGCGCAGCTCGGGTGCATGGAAGTGATAGATCAGCTGCGCGCCAGCGGCGCGGACGCGTTCGCCCAGCAGTGCCAGGCGCTCGGCCTGTCGCTCGAGTGCATCGTCATCCTTGTCGGCGGTTCCGTGCCACGCGATCGGGTCGGGGTTGACACAGATGAAGCGCGCGCCGAGCGCGACGCCGCGCGCGACCTGCTGCATGGCATCGTCGCTGCTGGTGCGCCAGGTGTCGTCGTGGAGCCGGCAGCCGACGTACATCGACGGCATGCTCAGCCCGTGTTCGTCGAGCAATTGGCCGAGCCGCGTGGCAATGGCGTCATTCGGCAACATGGCCTGTTCCCAGGCAGTCAGCCCGGCGCGCGCGGTGGCGGCCAGCGCTTCGTCCAGGCGATCTTCGAGGCGCTCGCCACGCGCCTGGTAGTACTGCAGCCAGCGATAGCTGTTGGTGCCGATGATCATGTCATGCCCCCTCGCGTCGCACGGATCGGTCCTGTGCCTCTCGTTCCTCGTGGTGTGCCTGGCGCAACGCATCGTGCAGGCGCCAGATGAGTTGGACCCGCGCACGATGCCATGCCGGCCGCTTCGGCCCCGTCTCGCGCATCAGGATGAGTTGCCGGGTGCGTGCGGTGATCGCCGCGATCCGCGCCGCGGGTGTCACAGGCTCGGCATCGTCGCCCATATGTCCTCCGCTCCACTGCCGTCGCGCGCCATCGTATCACCGAATCCACGAAGAGTCACGCTGCAGCGTGCCGGCCGGTGGGGCACCTGGATGGCGGCGTCTCGGTGGTGGCCGCTGACCCAGGCGCTGCGCCACGAGTGCGGCCACCCACGCAGCGGGCACCGCACGTGGTGTGCCGAGCCGCCGCGCAATGCCATGCGCGGGCGGTGGATCGATCGCAGCCACGCGAGCAGAGGGGCAGACAGAAGGACACCACCGACAACGCCATGCCTGCGACACCCAGGGCCCATGCCGATCGCGCGCTATTCGCTGAGGCTCTGAAGCGCGACCGCCAGGCCGCCGATGGCGACGCTGTCGAAGCCAAGCTCCGATGCCACGATCGGCGTCGTGTGCCTGATGACCGCGTGACCGACATACGCCTGCACGCGTTGCCGCACTGCGTCGAGAAACGCCGTGCCACCACTGCGCGCCACCACGCCGCCCACCACGATGCGCTGGGGATCGAGCAGCGCAGCGATCTGCGCCAGCGTCAGCGCCAGCTGCTCGGTCGCCTCGGCCACGACACGGCGGGCCACCGGATCGTCGCCGAAGATGACGTCGAGCCGGTCGGTCGTGAGGCCGAGCGCTGCGGCACGCCGCAACAGGCCGCTGATCGACAGGATGTGCTCGAGCGTCGGAGGATCAGCGGCGGCGTCAGCGATGGCGATCGCCGCGTGGCCGATCTCGCCGGCTGTGGTGTTGGCGCCGCGATAGAGGTGCCCGTTGAGGACCAGGCCACCACCGACCCCGGTGCTGAGATGCAGGTAGAACAGGTGCTGGATATCGCGCCCGGCACCGAACAATGCCTCGGCCAGTGCGATGAGATTGGCATCGTTGTCGACGATCGCTGCAGCGCCAAAGGCGCCCTCGAGGCGCTCGCGCAACGGAAAACCCTCCCAGCCGGGCGTACGCGGTGCGAGCAGCACTTCGCCACGCGCGGTGTCGATCGGCCCACCGAAGCCGGCACCCACACGCACCAGGCGCTCGGCGGCACCCGGCTGTGTCGCCAGCAGGGCTTGCCCGAGCGCGATCGCTTCATCGGCCAGGCGCGGGCCGCGCTCGCTGGTGTCACGATGCATGCTGGTGTATCGCCCGGCGTGCAGATCGACGAGTGCTGCGCGCACGCCGTAGCCGCCGATGTCGAGGCCGAGGACGTACCCCTGCTGCCCCAGCACGCCCCAGTTGTCATGGCCCAGCCGAGCCTCGACCAGCGTCGTTGGATCGGTCATCGGGGTACTCCTTTCGCGAGGGCGCTCGGTGTCGGAACGCCAGACAGCGACGTCGCCCGCCCACCGCCACAGTATAGCACAGCACAGCCTGGCGCCGGGCCAGCTGCTCAGCCGGGCGGGGCCGATGGCCGCTGCGCCGCCACCCAGGCCCGTTGCTCGGCTTCGGAGGTGACCACGCCATCGAGCAATGCAGCGCGCAGGCCGCGTATGATGGCGCCGATCGCGGGGCCACGGGCACCGCTGAGCGTGCGCACGAGATTGCCGTCGAGATCGGGGTGCATGTGCCGCCAGCGCTCCAGGTAGTCGTCGAGATGGCGCCGCGCGGCCGGCGCGTCGGTGGCGAGTGCCGCGACGCGTACGGCGATGAGCTGCACGTCGTCGAGTTGCTGTACGACGGCGCTCGGTGGCAGGGTTGCGTCGTCGAGCGAACGGCAGATCGGTGGCAACCGATCGATGTCGAGCAACAAGCGGGTGATCGCCGTACTCGGTTGAAAGCTGGCGATGATGTCGGCGATCACGCCGGATTCGCTGCCGTACAGACACAACGCCAGTGCCAGCTGCGATGGTGGTGTATCGACCAGCGCCGCACGGCGGGCGCGCTCGAGGCGGGCGTCGAGATCGGCGGGCAGGCGATAGCCCGCCAGCAATCGCTCGGGCACACCGAGTGCGGCGAGGCGTTGCAGCGCCCGTTCGGGCGCCGCCTCGTCGAAGATCAGGCACAGCTCGCGCGTGATGCGTTGTGGGGTGGTGCGCCGGAAGATCTCGTGCTCGAGGGCATCGTCGATCAAGCTGGCCGTCCGTGGCTCGATCGTAAAGCCCAGCCGCCCGGCCAACCGCGCCGCGCGCAGGATGCGCGTCGGGTCGTCGATGAAGCTGAGGTTGTGCAGCACCCGAATGATGCCGCGCTGGATGTCGCCGCGCCCGCCGAAGAAGTCGTAGAGCCGCCCATAGCGCGTGGGATTGAGACAGATCGCCAGGGTGTTGATGGTGAAATCACGCCGATGCAGGTCGTGGCGCAGCGACGCTGCCTCGACATCGGGCAGGGCCGATGGCCGTTCGTAAAACTCGCTGCGTGCCATGACGAAATCGAGGCTGAGCGGCGCGACGACCTCGCCAGCGCGCGCGCCGGCGCAGGCCGGCAGCCTGGTCAGTTCGAGGGTCGCAGTGCCGAACTGCGGGTGGCTGCGCACGCTGCCGCACCAGGCATCGGCGAGATCGCGCGCCAGTCCGATCGCGTCGCCCTCGACCACCAGATCGAGATCGGCGCAGGGCCGGCCGAGCAGCATGTCGCGCACGCTGCCGCCGACGACATACAGCGTACGCTGATGCGCCTCGGCTATCCGCCCAGCTTCGCGGATGAGTGCCAGCCGCGTCGGATCGAGCCAATCCTCCAGCGCCTCGGCGGCATCGGCGTGGCCGTTGGTATCGCCGGGGCGGCCGTACTCGAGGGCGCGCAGCACGTCGGCCCGGGTGATGATGCCACGCAGGATGCCGGCAGCATCGACCACCAGGATGCGTCCGCCGTCGTCGATGCGTCGGCCCTCGGCGGCGAGGACGCGCCGAATCTCGGTGAGCGTGGCGTCGCCGGTGATGGTGGGTGGCCCGTGCCAGAGGTAGCGTTCGAGCGGTGCATCGTGCAGCCCGTGACGCCGCGCGCGATCGAGATCGCGCCGTGCGATCATGCCGCGTGGCCGTCCATCGGCATCGATCACCGGCAGCGCGCCGTGGCCGTAGCGGGTCATCAGCTCGTCGGCCTGGGCGACGCTGGCGTCGATTGGTGCCGTGTGGACGCGCCGCGTCATCAACTCGGCGGCCGTCAGCGCGGGGGCGATCATGGTGTCGAGCCGTAACCGCACCTCGTCGCAGACGGCTTGCGCTTCGTGGTCGGCGACAAACGCGGCTGCCGCGGCAGGATGCCCACCACCGCCGAACTGCCGCGCCAGTGCGCCGGCGTCGAGTGCCCGGGCATCGCTGCGCACGACGACCTGGGTGCCCGATCCGGCGATGCCGCATGCGAGGATGACGACGGCCGGTGCGTACAGATCGCGCAGCCGATGCGCCAGTGGCGACACCTCGGGGATCGTGCCGGTGAGCTCGGCCCAGGCCAACACGACACTCCAGCCACGGATCTCTTCGATGGCGAGGTGCTGCTCGAGCTGATGCAGTGCGCGCTCCTGGCTCTGATTGAGCGGGCGCCGGAGGTACTCGCCGACGGCGGTGATGCGTGCGCCCTGGCGCAACAACCACGCGGCGCAGGCGACATCGGCCTCGCGGGTGGCTGGAACCGTCAGACAGTCGGTGTCGGCGTAGATGCCGAGCAACAACAATGTCGCCTCGATCGGGCTGAGCGTCGCCCCAGCGTCGATCAGGCGCCGCACCAGAATGCTGGTCGTGGCGCCGACATCCTCGATGATCGCGTCTTCGTGCGGTGCGAGATCGCGCTCGAGTTGATGATGGTCGATGATGGTCGTCGGCAGCGGCGGTGTGCGGGCGAACGCCGCCGGAAGCCGCGCCGTGTCCACCAGGATCACGCGGCTGATCGGTGTGTCGTCGGCGAGCTGATTGACGAATGGCAACTGCTCGGCGTGGAGCGCAAGGTATTCGTCGACGGAATCGGCGAGCTGGCGTGCCAGCAACGGGACCGCGCCACGATATAGGCGGGCGGCCGCCAGCTGTGCCGCGACGGCGTCGAAATCACTGTTGTTGTGGCTGAGGATGATGACCACACAGCCTCGCTTCGGGATACCGCGACCAGGACGCTGGTCAGCGATGTGACGAATGCCTGTAGTATAGTACCAATTCTCGCGGTATGTACCGCATGTGCTCGGGGCGGATGGCGTGCCGGACGGGTCTGGAGGGAGGCTTCATGCTTGAGATCAGCGACCTGACGAGGCGCTACGGCCCAATCACGGCGCTCGATGCCGTCTCGCTGGATGTGCCCGATGCGACGATCGTGGCCGTCCTCGGTGGTTCGGGCTGTGGCAAGAGCACGCTGCTGCGCGTCGTGGCAGGTCTGGAATCATCCGACGGCGGGGGCATTCGTTTCCGTGGCCGGTCGCTGGCGGGTGTGCCGCCCCATCAGCGCCAGATTGGCATGGTATTCCAGGACTACGCGTTTTTTCCGCACCTGGACGTGGCGGGGAATGTGGCGTTTGGCCTGCAGCAGCAGCGCCTGACGCCCGTGGCACGCGCTGCGCGCGTCGCCGAGTTGCTGGAACTGGTCGGCCTGGTGGGGTTTGGTGCGCGGCAGATCGATACGCTCTCGGGTGGCGAGCGGCAACGCGTGGCGTTGGCGCGCTGCCTGGCGCCACAGCCGGCCCTGGTATTGCTCGATGAGCCACTGGCGGCGCTCGATCGCACGTTGCGCGATCGGTTGGTCGACGAGCTGGCGACGATCCTGCGTCGCGTCGGCGTGAGTGCATTGTATGTGACCCACGACCAGGATGAAGCGTTTGGCCTGGCGGATCAGCTGGTGATCATGGAACGCGGCCGAGTACTTCAGGCGGGCACGCCGGAGCTGGTGTACACCCAACCGGCCAGCGTGGCCGTTGCACACGCGCTGGGCCAACGCAATCAGTTGCCGGCACAGGTGTATTCGGCCGATGGCACCCGCGGCCTGGTGCGCAGCGCCCTGGGCGATACGCTGCTGCCGCTGCCGTCGGGCAGCACCGTGGGTGATCCGGTGGTCTGCATCGTGCGCGCCGAGGGGATCGCCTGGCATGCGGCAATGGTCGGCGATGGCCTGCCGGCCCGCGTCACGCGATGCCGCTTCGCCGGTGGCCGCGCGGTGCTCGAGGTTGCGCTGACCGAAGCCAGGCTGACCCTCGATTGCGAGGTGTCCAGCATCGCTGCGCCGGCCGTCGGCGCACTGGGATGGGTCAGCATCCATCCCGCGGCACTGTGGTGCTGCCCGGCCGAACCCGGTATCGCTGCGGCGCCCCGCAGGTGACGACGCCCTGCAGGTCAGGCGGTGCCAGCTCCGTCCGGGCCGGCGCACTCATGCGAGCCAGGTGCCGACGAGCAGGCTGGCCAGGCCACCGACCAGCGAGCTCAGCAGGTTGACGGCATCGTTGCGCAACCCCGGAATGCCGCGCA
>CAIQIY010000618.1 GCA_903871975.1 uncultured Chloroflexota bacterium
CGCCAGCGGCGATGTAGTGCTGCAACGCGGCCTGCCGATCGTGATGCCGCGCGATGGCAAACTGCACGGCGTCACCGTCGAACCCCGCCTGGCCAGGGACGGGCCAGCGTTCCAACGGCACGTCGGCGAGCCCGTGGCTCGCCGCCAGCGCGCGAATCACGGGCGCACACCAGCTCACGCGCTCGTTGCCAAGATCACCGGTGAGCAGGCCGGCATCAAAGATCACCGCCACGAGGGCTGCTGCCATCTCGGGCGGCGCGATGCCGCGGGCGATGCTGCGCAGCTGCTCGCGTGTCGGGTTGTGCGCCAGCTTCGGCCAGAGATGCTCGAACAGCGCCAGCACCATCGACGGCTGTGCCACAGCATCGGCAGGCAGCGCTGCCGCGACGACTTCGGCGATCCACCGGTCGTAGAACGTACCACGCGGCAGCGGCCGGTCGTCGGGCCAGAGGTCATCGCGATCGAGCGCGGCCAGCCAGCGCGGCACACGGGCGAGTTCGAGGGCGGCAGCATCGCCAGCCAACCGCGCAGCAGCAGCAGCACCGCGCCAGTGGGCCAGCGTCGCCTGCGCATCCTCGGCGGTCAGGCCAACGATCTGATGACGGGCGGCGCCGTGCAGCCACGGCCGAAACACCGGCAGCCGGTCGCTGCGACACGTGTAGACCCAGCGTGCACGCTCGCCGAGTTCGTCGGCCAGCCGCCCGAGTGCTGCAAGGCCGACGAGTTGCGCTTCGGCAGCGAAACTGTCGATGCCATCGACCAGGATCAGCAACGGCCGCAGCGCCGCCAGGTGTTCGAGCGGCGGCATGTCGTCACCCCACCGCTGTCGGAGTGCTGCCATGACTGATTGCGTGACCTGTGCCGGCGCCAACAGGATCGGCAACGGTGTGACGCCGGTTGCCGCCAGCGGCTGCGGTTCGGCACGCAATCCCTCGATCGCATGCATCACCAGCTGTGCGATCATCGTGCTCCGGCCAGCACCCGCGCCGCCGACGATGACACTGCGCCGCTCACCTGCCAGGCCGTCGGGGCTGCCGACGCCGCGCCCCGCTTGGTCAAGCGCCTCAAGGGTGAGCGCCACGCCACCGCGCACGCCGAACCCCTGTGCATAGGCCGCCAGCGCATCGAGGTAACGCTCGAGCCATGCATGCAGCATCGGATCGACCGGCAGGCGCGCACCACTCGCCACGGTCGTCGGCACAGCGCTCATCCCCCTGTGCCCCCGCCGACGATCGTGAGCATCCAGAAACAGCCGACACACACGACCGTGCCGAGCAGGCACAGGAAGACCCCCGTGCCGATCGCCGTCTGAACCAGCCGCGTGACCGATTCGAGCAGGCGTGCCGTCCCATCGAGCGACGCCTGAACGCCAGCGTCGCTCAACGCCTTGCTGCTCAGGCGCGTCGACTGATTCGACAAGACCCGCATCGTCTCCTGGTATTCACGTGTCATGATGATCAACATGCCGCTGATCACCATCACGACCCCGGCGATGAACAGGACGCTCACCATGATGATCTGAATCGTCGTCGCCATGCCCCCTCCATCGCGTCTGGCGCGTCTGGCCGCTGCACCATGCCCGTGCTAGCGTACGCCGGCGTTTCCGGCGCGCCGGCGCCGTCGGCTGATGTGCGGATTGACCATGCCCCCGAAGAGCATCAGCGCGGCTTGCGCACCGGCATCGTGCCCATCGGCCCCGTATGCCGCGAGCACGCGTGGTTGCCCATCGATTGGCTCAAGTGGCGTGCAGAACAACACAGCGGCGCCTTCGTTGCGGACCAGCTGGCGATTGGTGCGCATCGCTTCGCCGGCAACGCGCAGGTGCGCGATGTGGATGCGCGGCAGCATCGCACTGCTCCCCTGGACCAGCATCAACGGAGCGACTCCACCGACGTCGTCATCGGTCAGGATGGCCAGCCATTCGAGCGTCAGTACCGTCGCCAGGCGTCGGCTGACATCGTTGACGACAGCATCGTCCTGCTGTGCCAGCCGAATCATGCCGCTCGCCTGCCACAGGATCGTCAGCACGTCGGCGTGCTGGTTCGTCTGCCAGCGCTGCTCGAGCTCGGCAATGCGGGCGCTGGTCAGATCGGCGAGCTGGTTCAGCCCGAGCAATTGGCTCGGTTGCAGCGCCGACCGCTCGCTGGTGACGATGATCGCGCCACGACCACGCTCGCTGGTGAACGGAAATCGTGTGCCGCTCAGGCGCCCGTCGGGGGCGTGCTGCCCGGGTAGAATGACGCCCGTGCCGACGGCACCAAGTGCGGCGCCGCAGCGCTCGATCGCCTGGTGGATGCCGTCGATGTCGGCGGTCGCCAATGCCTGACGGGCGTCGTGCTGCCATGCCAGCAGATTCTCGACGTCGCGCACGATCCGCGTGTCGTGCGCTGCTGCCTCGAGCCGCTCGGCCAGACGCCCGGCCGCACGAATGCGCTGCTGCAGTACGCCGAGCCCGGCTGCACAGGTGATGACGATGATCCCCAGGATTGCAACTGCACTGGCTTCGGGCGATGCACCCCGTGCGAGCGATGGTACGATCGCCAGGGCGGCGCCGATGCCGGCGCCGATCAGGACATCACGCGGCTCGCCGTGCGTGATGCCGAGCACCACCGGAACGACGGCACACACGAGCAACGGACTCGTCACGCCTCCGGTGACATTGAACAACACCGCGAGCACGATGCCGTCGGCGATCAGCACGCCCCAACGATCGGTGACTACTCCGAGCGTCGCGATCAGCGAACCGATTGCGACAATCAGCGTCAGCGCCAGGATGTGCAGTGGCGCCTGCTGGATGTCGGCGACGAGCAACGTGACGATGGCGAGCGCGAGCCGGATGGGAATGCCGATCAGTGCCAACCGGTCACGCCAGATGAATGCCGACATCGAGCCCGATGGCCGCCATGAGTCCATCCGGCGCCGGAGCGGAGGAAACAACCGTCGTAACGCCATCATCATCGTTCGTCTCGCTGCCATACGCTATGCTGCCGTCAGGGCGCTCAGCCGGCCGACATTGTCCCAGTCGCCAATCTCACAGTAGACGGTGTCGAGCGCGAATGCTTCGGCGACGTAGTCAACGCCATCGTGACTGATGCGGAAACTTGGCCCGAGTGGTGCCCCCAGGCCCGCACGCAGGGCATGCTGCTGCGGTGGCCACGTCGGTCGGAAGATGCTCCCGGCACGGCGAAACAGTGCTTGCAGCAGCGTGCGCTCCGTCGGCGTCGGTGCATCGCCAGCGGAATGCTGACGCAACTCCGAGAGCCGCCCGATCGGATCCCAGCTGCCCATCGGCGCATAGATGACGTCGAGTGCATGGATGGCTGCGACGAACTGTTGCCCATCGGTGGTGAACCGGACACTGCCGCCGAGCGGCGGACCGAGCTGTGCGTCGTCGGCAAACTGGTGGAAGACCCAGTCGCTGCGGTATGGCTCGCCAATGTGTTGATAGATCGCCTCGATGATCGCCTGACGGAACTCGCCCCGCTCAAGCTGGCTCAGGCGCTCGATCGTCTGCCAGTGACCGACCGGGCTGATCAATGTGTCGCGACCAAACGACTGGACGGTGTAGTTGCGCCGTTCGTATGGCAGATCGAGTGCCGGCGCAACCGGCAACCCCAGATCGTGCTCGCGGGCGTATCGCCCCATGGCCCAGCCTGGCCAGTTGCGTGCACCGGCCTGACGGTATGCCTCGCGGCTGATCGCCATCGCCAGCGCGAGCGCACCGGTGGCATCGGCATCTGGTCGCTGTGGCGTCGCGGCGGCGCTGTCGCGCAGGCTTCCACCGATGCGCTGAACATAGGCGGCCCACGGGAATCCGGCCGGGTCACTCTTGCGCCCGATTGGCCGCGCGACTTCGGCGTGTCGTACGATCATGTCGAGGCCGATGCCGTACTGTCGCACCTTCATGAGCGTGAGCTCGACGAGTGCATCGAGCTGCACCGCCGGATAGCGGTCTCGCCCGTTGTTGGCGTTCTCGAGCTCGATGCCGAGCGAGATCTCGTTGATCTTCGTCTCGCCCAGCCACTCGCAACGACCGGCGTGCCAGGCACATGCAGCATCGGGAACGAGCTGGTAGACTCGGCCACCCTTGGTGATGAGGTAGTGCGCCGATACGCGCGCTGCCGGGTTGGTGAGCCACGCCAGTGCGCCACGCGCCGATCCGGCGGTGGCATGCAGGACGATCATGCTGATCGGTCGATCACCGCGGGAACCTTGGTTCGGTGAACGATGGCTGGTGTCGATCTCCATGTCGCGTCGTCTCTGCTCGATCCGCTGGCGCGACTGCCAC
>CAIQIY010000619.1 GCA_903871975.1 uncultured Chloroflexota bacterium
ACCAAGCCGTTTGGCTTCATGAAATTCACTCCCGGCCCTGGTCTCGGCGGTCACTGTATCCCGATCGATCCATTGTATCTTTCGTGGAAACTGAAGACTCTCAACTACAATGCACGATTTATTGAGCTGGCAAGTGAAGTAAATACGTCAATGCCACCGTACTGGGTGCAAAAAGTCATGGATACACTCAATGATCATGGAAAAGCGCTCCGTGGGAGTAATGTACTGGTTGTTGGTGTAGCCTACAAAAAAGATGTCAATGATGTTCGTGAGTCGCCAGCGCTCGACATCATCCATCTTCTCGAAAATAAAGGGGCACATGTTACATATCACGACCCTCATGTGCCATCAATAGTCGTCGAAGAAACAAAATATGTGTCAGTCGTCGACTTTGATACGTCTCTCCGTGAATCAGATTGTACGATCATTGTTACAGATCACACTGGCTACGACTGGGTTCATATCCACGGAACAGCAACATGCGTCGTTGATACACGGTGGACGACGAAAAAAGTATGAGCATAGTCGATGGTTTGCTGTCAGCACGGCGTTTCCATACTGCTCAACTCGTGGATGGGCGAATCTATTTCATCAGCGACTTAAGCGGTCGTCTGAGTCTCTATGTCATGGATTATGGTGGAAGTATACCAGAACCATTGCTTCCACCACAGATTGCATTGCAAAACCCCGATTTGATCGGCGGTGTGCCATATGCGATATTCCCGACGCTTGGCCAAATTCTGGTGATGATCGACCAGGATGGTGATGAGCACTATTTGCCGCACGTGATTCCACTCACAGGCGGACCACCGCAACCAGTGTTTGCCGCGGAGCTCGAGCGCAGCCGCGTCGCTTGTGAGGCTGTCGACGTGGCTACAGGCATCGTGTACATTGCGGCACAATCGACCGAACGGCCAGAGACGACCATCATCGCGGCGCAGCTGGCGACTCAGGCATGCACCGTGCTGGCCATGCGCCCGTGGTCGTTCGAAGTTGCCGGAGTAGCGGGTGATCACCAGCGCGTCGCACTGATCGAGAGCTATACGTCGGGCGATCATGTGTTGCTGGAGTGGTCACCCGGCGCTGGCGTCGTGGTGCGCTATGGCAGCTTGAACGAGCATCGATCGCCTGAGACGCCAGTGGTGCTCAATGCGATCGCCAATTGCTGCTACACGCCGGCGAATCATGGCATGGTGTTCATCACGGCACTCTTCGATGATTGCTATGGCCTAGGGTACATGGCGGCCGGAGCGACGACACCAGAACCGGTGACGATCGACGGTGTGCAGCACCACGGCGCAGGTGAGTTGACCGGTCTCAAGCAACTGGATGGTGATCGCTACCTGGTGAGCTACAATATCGATGGCTGTTCGTGGTGTTACGAGGCGCGTTTCGATGAGCGGCAGCGGCATTGCGCGCTGACAGCGGTGATCGTCGGGCGTGGTGCGCTGGCCGGTGGTGTCGTCGAGTCGATTGATTATGACCGTGCCACCGACCGGTTCATCGCCACGTTCTCAAGCGCCGTCGCGCCGACACAGATCGTGACCGTAGAAGGCCCGACTCGTTCCACAATCGTCCAGCACACGCGTGAACGCTTCCTCGGCTACGCCGAGGATGGCTTCGCTCCGGGCGAGGATGCATCCTTCGACTCGCACGATGGATTACGCATCTCGGCACGGTTGTATCTCCCGGCGCCACGTCATGGATTCAGTGGGCCGCGACCGCTGGTGTATTACATTCATGGTGGCCCACAGAGCCAGGAGCGGCCGGACTTCAGCTGGTTCTCGATGCCGCTGATCCAGCTTCTGACGATCGAGGGGTTTGCAGTCTTTGTGCCGAACGTGCGCGGCAGTACCGGATACGGCATGCGCTACACGACTTTGGTCGATCGCGACTGGGGTGGGGCCGACATGGCCGACCATGTGACCGCGATGGAGCATCTGAGTCGTGACCAGCGAATCGACGTGCGGCGCGCAGGCGTCATTGGTCGCTCGTATGGTGGGTACATGACCTTGATGCTGGCATCGCGGCATCCGCACTTGTGGCGTGCTGCTGTCGACATGTTCGGCCCCTACGATCTGCTCTCGTTCCTGGAACGCATTCCGCCGACGTGGAAGCCGTATTTCCAGATTGCAGTGGGTGACCTGGTCGCCGATCGAGCACACTTGATCGAGCGCTCGCCGGCGACGCACATCGATGCGCTGCAATGCCCGTTGCTGGTCATCCAGGGGCGCAACGATCCGCGAGTCGTCGAACGTGAGTCAGCCGATCTCGTCGCACGTCTCGCGGCACTTGGCCGCGAGGTGCGGTATCTGGTGTTCGAGAACGAAGGCCATGATGTGCTCAAGTTCGAGAATCGTGTGACCTGCTATGGGGATATCGCGGCATTCTTTGGGCAGCATCTCGGCGATGGTGATGCAGCATTGCCTCGTGCTGCGAGCGCCCTGGCCTGAAGCCGAGGTCAGGGCTCGGTTGATGACGGAGACGATGCGGCCGGTTGCTGCAGGCGGCGTGCTGCACAACGGCCGTGGTGCCGGTGCGTCGCGACCGATAGCGGTGACAACGAGCAAAAAGTGGGTGCGATGGAGACAATACTCGCAATCGTGCGGTACGCGTTCATCGTTGGCATCGCCATCGAAGGTGTCTTGATCGCTCGCGCGCTCTGGCGCCTCGTCAGTCGGCGGCCTGCGCATCAATCCACGACAGATTTATGACACCACCATCAATCGTTTTACATATCTCAGACCTGCATGCCGGGCCGCCATTTGTCACTGCTGCGGCAGAAGGCCTGGTCGAGCGTGCATGGGTTCATAAGCCCGATCTTGTCGTGATTTCGGGAGACTTGGTGCAGAGAGCGGATAGCTCGCGACAATGGCGCATGATTCGTGAATTCATCGCCAAACTACCACAACCTCAACTCATCGTCCCTGGGAATCATGATGTTCCTTTGTATAACGTGATCAATCGTATTCTTCGGCCGATGACTACATATCAACGAGAAATTGGTGTGCCACTCAATCCAGTGATAGAATTGCCAGGAGCAGTCATTATCGGCGGAGTGACGGCACATGGGTTGACCATTGATGGGGGAATGCTGAGCAAGCGCCAGCGCCGGACACTGACAGAACTCTGGTCGCGCTATGACGATACGCGCTGGAAACTGATGGTCCTACATCATCAACTCGTCAATCCACCAGGGTATCAGCATCGAGCAACGATGCGTGATTCTGTTGGGGTAGCACATCTACTGGAGCAATGGGGGGTCGATGTATTGCTCTGCGGGCACATTCATGTCTCGCATGTTGGACAGACCGCGGACAGCATACCGACGCTGCAGCATGGTACCGTGATCTGTCAGAGCGGTACAACCACATCGCGGCGTGGCAAGAGTCGCGAACGAGGTGCACAGTCGTATAATTTACTCAGCATCAGTGACACGGCAATCGATATTACGCCACATGTGTACACAGCAGCGACGGCACAATTCACGCCGACGGCGATCTACACGGTACGTCGTCGGGATCGGCGAAGCATCGAGCAGCGATCGGTTGAGGGTGTTGCAGCATCACTGGACCGCATCGCAGAATAGCGAACCGGCATGACGGCGAGCGTGCGCCTGGTGATGCTTTGGTGCCTGGTATGTGCGGCATTGTGGCCCGGAGCGGGGGCCCGTGCCGAGACGCCGGATCCACTTCGTGGTGACCAATGGAGCCTGGATCTGATCGGCGCGGCATGTGCCTGGCGTGTGGTTCAGGGAGACGCAGATGTCATCGTCGCGATCATCGACAGTGGTGTCGACCCGCAGCATCCCGATCTGGTCGGCAGATTATTGCCCGGGCGCGACTTCGTCGATGGTGATGATGACCCATCGGATGCCAACGGGCATGGTACGCATGTCGCCGGCATCGTCGCCGCAACCCTGAATAATGCCGAGGGCATCGCTGGGCTGGCGCCTGGTGTCACCATGTTGCCCGTTCGGGTGTTGAACGAACGCAACGTCGGCACAGAGTCGGCGATCGAAGCCGGCATTCGCTACAGTGTCGCGCGGGGTGCGCGGGTCATCAACATGAGTCTGGGCGCGACGCTGACGATCGCCGCCGACCGCGAATCGACCCGGGTGCTGAACGCTATTCGCGAAGCCCAAGCTGCCGGTGCTGTGGTGATCGTTGCTGCCGGCAATGACTTTGTCCCGTTCCCCAATGCGTTTGCCGGTGAACATCCCGACGCCATGGTGATCGCGGCGAGTGACCGGTCCGATGTCAAGGCCAGGTTCTCGAATTCGGGGCCGTGGATCGCAGTGAGTGCACCAGGCGTCGACGTCCTCTCGACGATGCCCACGTACGAGGTGTCGCTGACCAGCGGCGACGCACCCGAGTCGGAGCGCTTTCGTCGCGGTTATGATCGACTGTCGGGCACGTCGCAGGCGGTCCCTCATGTCGCGGCATTGGCGGCGCTGCTCATCTCGGCGCATCCCGACTGGTCGCCGGCCGAGGTGCGCGCGCAGATCGAGCGGAGCGCACAGGACGTTCGCACGCGCAACCCCGGCCTCGAGATTGGCACTGGCAGAATCGATGCTTGCGCGGCGCTCGGTGGCGATGATGCAGCGGGTGCTCCGGCGCCGGTTGCTCCACCACTCGAGTTGCGTGTGTGGGGGTTCGCCGCAGCCCAGACGCTGGCATGGCTGCTGGTGCTGGCCGGGGGTATCGTCATCGCCGGTTGGTGGTCGATGCGTCGGCGACGCTCGGGAAGTGCCGGAAGCCGGCGCGAGACACCTGGCGCGGCGCTGTCTGCTGGCCAGCAATGGACAGTTCAGGTGATCGTGTTCGACGACGTCAGCCATGTGGTGCTCGCGCCCGGCACCACGACGATCGGCCGTGATCCTGCGTGCGTGCTCGTGGTTCACGGTGACACGAGCGTCTCGCGACGCCACGCACGATTGCTGGTGGACGAAGCTGGCCTGCAGGTCGAGGATGCTGGCAGCAGCCACGGTACGTTCGTCAATGATCGGCGGATCACCGCGCCGCGGCGGTTGCGGCGTGGTGATGTCCTACGCCTCGGGCAGACACAACTACGCATTGGCATCGGGGATTCGCGGCACGTGTTGCATTAGGCGCCGATGCGCGCAACCGTGACTCACCACGATCGTACGATGCGTTGGCTGATCCGGGGCCTGCCCTGTATCAGGCAGTACCGCACCGACCGGCTCCGTGCGTCAGGTAGCGTATACCCCATCCGTGAACGTGCGATCGTCCTTGCCGGGCAGCAGCGTCGAGCGCGACGAAGCAAAGCAGCAATCCGGTGCGTTGCACCGGATTGCTGGATGGAGCAGGGTCGTGTGAGGATCCGGGAGCAGCTGCACTCCCGGAGGCAGTTCACGAGATCGTCTTCTGAAAACAGGCGCGGTGATGGTATGTCTTGTTCCGGCGACGGCCATCCATCACCACGACCATCTCGCGGTCGTTCATGATGCGATCGCCACAATTGCCACAGGCATGGTCGGTGACGCGACCGCTGCGATCGCGTGATGTCACGTCAGTCTTCGACTTGGCTGTCTTCGTGTTCTTGCCCGCCATTGAACCCTCCAGTGCTCATGATCTGAACGGTCGTGCCCGTCTGATGGCGCATTATAGCACACCGGGCAGATGATTACCGGCACGGCAGCTTCCAGCCCAGGATACGTGCAGCGTCGTGCGATGCATGGCTGCCCGAGCCGCGTCGGCAATGCGCCGACGTCGCACCATCACCGCCCACACGCTGCAGGAGCGAGGAGCACAACACCCTCGCGGCTGCGCTGGCACGGCGGCGTGCCATCATCCCCAGCCCTGCTCACCTGCCTCGCGGGGCGCAGCATCGTGTACACGATCGCCACGCAGACACCAGCCGCCGTGAGGCAGGTGGACGTGCGCTGCGCGACCGTGTGGTGGGGTTACGGCGTCATGACATTGATGCAGCCCCGGCACTTGGGCCGCACCCATCCATATCCGGCCGGGAGTATGCTATACTGCCGGCGGTACACTGACAACCTGCAGCCGATCGAGGCGACCCGACAGCCCGGATGCTAGGGCGGAATGGTGGAAGCTGGTGCAAGTCCAGCGCTGTGCCGCAACTGTGAGCGATGGTGACATGATAGTACCATCGTGAGCCAGGACGCCAGCCTCGGTCATGTGACGTACAACCTTCTCGAGCACGGGAGGTGATGCGATGCGACGATCGCCATGATGGCTGTCGCCGCGGCCATGACTCGCACGCCGACCACATCAGGTCGGCGTTGGTGTTTGCGCCCGGCGCATCTGCCGGTGACATTTGACTGTATCGAACCATCACGCCAATCGGAGGCGAGCCATGTTCTTCCGTCATCTGCGACTGATCGCAATGGCCTGTGTGTTGGCGGCGTGTGGCGCTGCGGCGTCACCGGCACCGACGCCGAGCGCTGTGCCGGCGCCGAGTGCGATACCTGCATCACCAACTGCGGGTGCAACGCCAACCACAGGCGCAACTGTTGCACCAGAAGCTGGCATCAGCATCACCGATGCTGCCGGCCGCACCGTCGTCGTACCAGCCAGCGCGCGGCGCATCGTGTCGCTTGCGCCCAGCACCAGCGAGATCGTGGCGTTTGTTGGCGCCATCGATCGATTGGTTGCCGTCGATGACTTCTCCGACTATCCGCCGGCACTTCAGAACCTGCCGCGGGTTGGTGGCAGCGATTTCACCTACGACGCCGAAGCGATCGTGGCACTGGAGCCCGATCTGGTGCTCGCCGCCGGGATCACGTCGCCCGATGCCGTCGGCCAGCTCGCTGATCTCGGCCTGACGGTAGTGGTGGTCGGCAGCCTCGAGGCGAGCCTCGATTCGATCCTGACCGATATCACGCTCGTCGGCAGCTTGGTCGGTGCTGCCGACAGCACTGCCGAGGCGGTAGCCGCGTTGCGTGAGCGGGTCGCCACTGTCCAGCGGGCCATCGCCGCAGTCGAAGGACGACCACGGGTCTACTGGGAGATCGACGCCACGGATCCGCAGCGGCCGTACAGTATCGCGCCGGGCAGCTTCATGCATGAATTGCTGACGACTGCGGGGGGCGAGAATATCTTCGCTGATGCGACGAATCCGTATCCCCAAGTGAGTGCCGAACAAATTGTCGACGGTGACCCGCAGATCATCGTGATGTCGAATGCTGCATACGGTACGACGGTCGAGTCGCTGCGGGGGCGCACCGGCTGGCAGGACATCACTGCAGTCCGCGACCAGCAAGTCTTTCCGATCGACGATGATCTGGTCAGTCGACCGGGCCCGCGGGCAGTCGATGGCCTTGAGGTCCTGGCGCGGCTGCTGCATCCAGGGCAGTTCGACGGTCAGATGGCGCCGTGAGCAGCACCGTGGCGACTGCCCGGTGGTGCGACGCCGCAATGTGAGGAGCGAGCGATGCGTCTTGCGTTGCGCCGCGGGATCGGGCGACACGTGGCTACACCCGCACCAGTCTGGCCGGTGGTCCTGCTTGGCAGTGTGCTGATGACCGGTGCTGCCGGCATCGCCGTGTTGGTCGGAAGTGTCATGATCCCGCCGGCGGCGATCGGAGCGTTGTTCTGGCGCGCTGTTGCGGGGGGTGGTCACGATCCCTGGCCGGCCACCTATGCGACGATCCTGTTCGACATCCGCCTGCCGCGGGTCGCGCTGATGATCCTGACGGGAGCGGCGCTGGCGAGCTCCGGAGCAGCGTACCAGGGGCTGTTTCGCAATCCGCTGGCGGACCCATACCTGATCGGCGCTGCGGCGGGTGCCGGGCTTGGCGCGGTCTTCAGCGCGATGCTCCGCCTGAGTATGCCTGCCCTGCCGTTGGCGGCGGTGCCGTTCGGAGCGTTCTTCGGCGCTGCGTTGACGGTGGCGGCCGTGTATGCACTCGGGCGGGTTGGCGGCGCGACGCCGGTGAGCACGCTGCTGCTGGCTGGTGTGGCATTGAGCGCCCTGCTCTCGGCGGCGACGATCTATCTGTTGCTGCGTCAGGCACGCCAGGCGAGCTACATCTTGGCATTCCTGCTCGGTGGCTATGCCGGCGGCGGTTGGGAAGCCCCGAGCGTGGTCGCGCCGTTCGTCGTGATCGGATTCGTCGTGTTGTATCATTGTCGCCGTGAGCTGAATGTGTTGAGCTTCGACGATCATCAGGCGCAGCAACTCGGCGTCGACGTCGGTCGTGCACGCCTGCGGATCATCATCGCTGCAACATTGATGACCGGCGCTGCGGTGGCGTTCAGCGGGCTGGTGGGATTCATCGGCCTGATCGTACCCCACATGGCGCGTCTGCTGATCGGTGCCGATCACCGTCGGCTGCTGCCGTTGGCGGCGCTCGGTGGTGCCGCCTCCCTCGTGTTGGCCGACACCCTCGCGCGCAGCGTGGTCGCCCCGGAAGAATTGCCACTCGGTGTGATCACTGCGGTCGCCGGTGTGCCGTTCTTTCTGTGGATGCTGCGCCGCGCCCGTAGCGCAGCATTTTTCTGATGGACCTGCTGCGACTCAGCGCTGTCAGCATCGCATACGGCGCGCGCCAAGCGTTGCGCCACGTCAGCCTTGATGTGCCGGCTGGCGCATTGGTGGCGCTGGTCGGGCCGAACGGCTCGGGCAAGAGCAGCCTGCTCCACGCCATCGCCGGCACGGTGACGCCGCAGGCCGGGACGATTCATCTGGGTGGTATCGCATTGACGACGCTCACTGCCACGGCACGGGCGCGCCTGGTCGCCAGTGTGCCGCAGAGTGCACGACTGGCCGAGGGGTTCAGCGTCGCCGAAGTCGTGATGATGGGCCGCACGCCACATATCGATCCGTGGCGTGGCAGCCGCCATCATGATGCAGCGATCGTCGCCGAAGCGATGCGTGCCGCGGGCATCGAACCGCTCGCCGACCGCTGGGTCGGTCAGCTGTCGGGCGGCGAGCAACAACGTGTGCTGATCGCCAGGGCGCTGGCGCAACAGCCGCGCGTGCTGTTGCTCGATGAGGCGACGGCACATCTGGATGTGCACCACCAGATATCCGTCCTTGGCCTGGTGCGCATACTGGCACATCAGGGGCGCGTGGTGCTGGCGGCACTGCACGATCTGAATCTGGCTGCGCTCTATGCCGACCATCTGGTGTTGCTGGCCCATGGCACGGTGCTGGCGAGCGGGCCCCCGGCACAGGTGCTGACGGCCGCGCTGATCGAGCAGGCGTTCGGGGTATCGGTGATCATCGCGACCCATCCGTTCCATGGCACGCCACTGGTCATGCTGCGGGACCGCTGAGCATGGTCGTCGGTGGCCCCCCGCCCGATGGCGTGGATGCGCCCGAGGCGGCCATCCGGCCGATGGGTCCGCCGCCGGCTCTGGCGCGTGTCATCGGCGTACCGGTGCCGGGCATGCTTGTGGCCGTTGCATGATGCTTGTCGCACGCGCCGCACGGCTCACGACCGCCGCACACCCGGCAGCGGCCGGGCTCTCCCGCAGTAGGGCGGCACGATGCGTCTGGCCGGAGATATCGGGAGATGACTGTCGCAGCAGGCGACTCGTCGGCGCGGGCGGGACATCGACCAGGGGGCGGGTTGCACATGATCGTTCGTGCTCGATCAGGATATGTGCGACTGATACGCCTGTGATCGACTTGCACCCCCGGTGCAGCATGGTGGCCGGATGCACGGTACGATGCCGTGTATCCGGCCTCGAGCTGCGTGTCGCCAGCAGGCTGCCACGCCGGCGGGGTGATGGCGCCGCACACCACAGGACCTTGGTCGTGCAACACCTGCGTGTGCGCCAACTGCGGGTTGGCCATACTCACGTGTGGCCAGCAGATTGCTCCGGATGGCCATCGAACCCATCGCACCGCCGACGCCCCCAATGCGCACAGTATCACGCTGCGCGAGGGCCAGCAGAGTCATGTCACAGAATCTGGCTGAGGAACAGCCGCGTACGCTCCTGTTGCGGGTTGGCAAACAACGCCTCAGGCGTGCCTTCCTCGACGATCTGCCCGTGATCCATGAAGACGATGCGATCAGCCACCTCGCGCGCGAAGCCCATCTCGTGGGTGACACACACCATCGTCATGCCGCCGCGCGCCAAGGTCTTCATCACATCAAGCACTTCCTTCACCATCTCGGGGTCCAGTGCCGACGTCGGTTCATCAAACAGCATGATCTTCGGATCCATCGCCAATGCGCGGGCGATCGCCACACGTTGCTGCTGGCCACCCGAGAGCTGCCCCGGATACTTGGTCGCCTGCTCAGCGATGCCAACGCGCTCGAGCAGCTCCAACGCCCGTGCTTCGCTCGCACGGCGCGTGCGGCCACGCACCCAGATCGGTGCCAGCGTGATGTTCTGCATCACAGTCAGATGGGGAAACAGATTGAATTGCTGGAAGACCATTCCTACCTCACGGCGGATCGCATCGATGTTGCGAATATCGCTGGTCATCTCGATGCCATCAACCGTGATCCGCCCGACCTGATGCTCTTCCAGGCGATTGATCGTGCGGATGAAGGTGCTCTTGCCGCTCCCCGAAGGACCGCAGACCACCACCACCTCGCCGCGGGCGATGCGCAGCGATACCCCCGACAACGCCTGGAAACTGCCGTACCACTTGCTGACACCTTCGCAGATGATGATGTCGTCGCCCTGCAGCGTTGCGCTCATGCTCTCTCCCTCAGTGACGGCTCTTGGCGAACGAGTCTTCAATGCGCTTGCTGACGCGCGACATGGTGAAACTGAAGACCCAGTACAGCGCGGCGATCACCAGAAACGTCTCACGCCAGACACCGCCAGGTGTCCCGAGCCAGTCGGGCTGCCCGACGACGTTCTGCGCAGCCCCGAGCAGATCGATCAGGCCGACGATCACGACCAGCGAGGTGTCCTTGAACAGGCCGATCGATTGACCGACCAGCAGTGGCACAATCGCGCGCAGCGCCTGTGGGAGCGTGATCAGGAAGGTCGTCTGAACCACATTGAGCCCCAACGCACGGGCGGCTTCGGTCTGGCCGGCGGGTAATGCCTGCAATCCACCACGGACATTCTCGGCGAGATACGCTGCGCTGAACAGGGTGACGGCGACCATCGCCCGGATGAACTGATCGACGGATTCGCCGCCGGGCAAGAACAATGGCAGCAGTAGCGACCCCATGTACAGCACGGTCACCAGTGGCACACCGCGAATCAGCTCGATGTAGGCGATGCAGAAGATACGAATGATCGGTAGCCGGCTCCGCCGGCCCAGCGCCAGCGCCACACCGATCGGGAAGGACAGCACGATGCCACTGATCGCCAGCAGCAGCGTCAGCATCAGGCCACCCCAGAGCTTGGTCTCGACCACCGGCAGCCCGATGCCACCGCGCACGATCAGGATGACGATCGGGTAGGCCGTGATCCATGCGATGATCAAGACCCAGCGCAGCCAACCGCCGGCTCGGCGGCCGATCGGTATGCCGAGCAACAGCAGCGCGACACTCGTGGCGAGCGCCAGCCAGCTCGGCAGCCCCACCATCCCGGCAAACTCCGGCAATCCAATCGCCGGTACGGCGAGGATGCCTGCCGTCAGCGCCGCGCCGATGGCGACGAGCTGCACCACGCCGCGCCAGACACCGGCACTCAGACCGAGCAGGGCCGCGACGAACAGCACGGCGAGCTGTGGTCGCCAGATCTGATCATTGGGATACGTCCACGCCAGAATCAACTTCATGTTGGTGAACGCCGCCGGCCAGCCCTGCGCCTGCGCCACCCATCCCGCCAGACCGACGAGCGCGCTGATCAGCCCATACACCAGCACGATCGTGATGACAGCGTTGTACCACGTCGAGAACAGGTTCGCCCGTACCCAGGTCACCATGCGCTGAATGTCGGGGCTTGGTATGCGTGCTGTGGCTCCATCCGTCACCATGCACCCCTCCTCAGCGTTCGACCAGCTGGATTCGACGGTTGTACCAGTTCATCAGCAGCGATGTGAACAGACTTGCCGACAGGTAGCTCACCATCAGCATCACGATCACCGGTACCGCCTGGCCGGTCTGATTGTTGATCGTGTTGGCAATGTAGAACAGGTCGGGATAGGCGATTGCCACCGCCAGGCTGCTGTTCTTGGTGAGGTTGAGGTATTGGCTCGTCATCGGCGGGATCATGATCCGTAACGCCTGTGGGAAGATCACCAGCCGCAATGTTTGCCCTTGGGTCAGCCCCAGCGCACGGGCTGCCTCGCGTTGCCCTTTGCTCACCGCGAGAATGCCACTGCGAACGATCTCACCGATGTACACCGCGGTATAGATGACCAGGCCGACCACCAGTGCCGCGAAGCTCGCCGTGACCGTTGCACCGCCGATGAAGTTGAAACGCTGCAGTTCGGGAAAGACCAGGACGGCCGGTGCCGTTCCGGTGATGACGGTGGTGAGGACATACCCCACGCCGGCGATCACCATCCACCCCAGGATTGCGTAGGGTATGGCCACTCCTGGCCGGTCGCGGCGCCGAAACTGGATCTGGCGCACCGTGTAGATCGCGACGGCGACCAGCAGCGCGCCGACGAGCCACCAGAGCCAGCTCGCGAAACTTGCGGTTGGCTCTGGCCAGGCGAGCGTCACGCCACGATTATGCAGGAAGATGGCATCACCGATCGCGATGCTCTCCTGTACTCGTGGAAACATCTTGGTCAGATAGAACCAGAAGATCAGCTGCAACAGCAGCGGCACGTTGCGGATGATCTCGACATACGCCATGGCCACGTTGCTGAGGAGCCAGTTGCTCGAGAGCCGAAAGATGCCGAGGATGATGCCCAGGATCGTCGCCAGCACGATGCCGATGAGCGCGACGCGCGCGGTGTTCAGCAAGCCAACGACAAAGGCTTGCCAGTAGCTCATCGAGGGATCGTACGGAATCACGCTCTCGGCGATCGGAAAACTTGCCGGAACATTCAGAAAATCAAACGTTGGCAGCAGATTGGCGCGTGCCAATCCTGCGATCATGTTCTGGTAGAGCACCCAGCAGCCAGCCATCACAGCGATGGCGAAGACGATCTGCACCAGCACCGCGATGATTCGCGTGTCGCGGTAGAACGGGATCGATGATGATGAGATCCGGGGTATGCCTGATGCCATGCGCGTACCCTCCACTGTATCCGTTGCCGTACCGATGCCGGAGCGCACACCGGGGTTGTTCGGTATGCGCTCCGGCGATCCGATCAGCGGAACGGTGGCGAATACAGCAGGCCGCCCTCGGTGTAGAGCGCGTTCAGGCCGCGTGGCAGATTGAACGGCGTGTCGGGGCCGAGGTTGCGGTTGTAGATCTCGGCATAGTTGCCGACATGCTTGATGACGCGTGCCGCAAAGTCGTTCGACAGGCCGACGCCCTTGCCCAGTTCGCCCTCGATGCCGAGGAAGCGGCGGATCTCGGGAACCTCGCTGGCGCTGAACTCGGCGAGGTTGGCCGAGGTGATGCCGTACTCCTCGGCCTGGAACGTCGCAAAGGTGATCCAGTTGACCGCATCGGCCCACTTCGGATCGCCCTGCAGCACGCTCGGGCCGAGCGGCTCCTTCGACATCGTGTCGGACAGGATCTGGTGGTCAGCCGGGTTGCTCAGCAGTGTGATGCTGCTGACGAGGCCCGACTTGTCGGTGGTGAAGCCGTCGCACTGTCCGGCGTCATACGCCGAGCGCGTCTGGTCGCCATCGGGGAAGACGACTGGCTGGAATGTCAGGCCCTTGGCGCGGAAGACGTCGGCCAGGTTCAGCTCGGTGGTGGTACCGGTCTGCACGCAGATCGTCGCGCCGTCCATGTCGTTGATCGAGGTGATGCCGCTGTCCTTGCGCACCATCATGCCCTGACCATCGTAGAACGTGGTGGGCGACCAATCGAGGCCCACGTCGCCATCGCGGCCGAGCGTCCACGTGCTGTTGCGGATGAGCACGTCGATCTCGCCGGTCTGCAATGCGGTGAAGCGATCCTGGCTGCTGAGCGGTCGATACTCGACCTTGCTCGGATCATCGAACAATGCTGCAGCGACCGCCTTGCAGAAGTCGACATCGAAGCCGCTGTAGACCCCCGACGCATCGACCGACGCGAAGCCGGGCAACGGGTTGTTGTTGACACCGCAGATGACGGTGCCCCGCGCGGTGATCGCCTCGAGGCGGCCGGTGGTCGCGGCCGGTGCGGCGGGCGCCGCAGTCGGCGCCGGCGCCGTGGTCGGCGCCTCGGGGGCGGCGGTCGGCGCAGCGGGCGCCCCGCCACATGCGGCGATGATCAGGCTCAGTGCTGCCGCCAACGGAACCATGAGTGAACGTCGCATACCTTCTCCTTGCGTACGAAGTATCTCCGCTACCGGTCGAGGCGCCAGCATCGCCACGCAGCGTAGCATCGCCATGGGATTCTGTACGGGCGCGCGTCAGATCATTGTTGTCGGTGATACGCGACCGTTGTGCTGGTGTATTCAGTGTACCACGGATTCTGTGGCGAATCCGGGTTCATTGCGTAGAGAGAGATGGTCGACGCGCATGGCGCTGCCCGAAGGATGTTCTCGCGGTACATGGGCGCGCGGCATCCGACCGTCCTCCCGTTCCCGACCGGTCGGACGGTGATCACGAGTACGCCGACGGGGATGCTGCCGCACGGATTGCCGGTATAATCATCTGGCAGCACGTGGTATGTCTGTCGCGAGTCGTGGCTGGACACCGATGAACGTGGTACACCGACGATGGCGCATCGTCAATCATACGCGCGGATCACTCATCGCTGATCGTGCAGTCGTCGTGGCTGGCCTGTGGCAGCGTGCACGTGGGTTGCTGGGCCGCCCGGCGCTCGCGGCGGGTGATGCGCTGATGCTGCGTGGCACCACTGCGATCCACACCTGGGGGATGCAGCAGGTGATCGATGTGGTTGGTATCGACGAGCACGGTATCGTGTGCCACATGGCGCAGATGGTGATTCCCGGCAGGATCGTCATCGGCGCGGCGCCATGGCGTCGGTTCAGCATGCTCGAACTGCCGGCCGGGCAGGTAGGGTGTAGTGCGACCCGCATCGCCGATCGACTGCGCATCGAGCCATGGGATGGTGGCGGGCAGTTGTGTCGGGCTGCCCGATTGCCCGAACGGACGGACGAGCAGTGCGCGTCGGTGGGGGCGCAGTGATGCGCTGGTCGAAGACCATCACGGGGCATGAACCGGCGATCATCGCGCTCATCACCGCAGCATTCACCGATGCCCAAGGCGTCGCGGAGGGCGAACTGGTGGGCGGTCTCGTGCGTCATCAGCTGGCGGGTACTGCACCCGCCGACATCCATGTCTTCACTGCCGTGGAGCACGATGTGCTGGCTGGTGTGGCGGTATTCACCCGGCTACGCTATGCGAACGATCCGCGCGTGGTGTTCATCCTCTCGCCGATGGCAGTGGCGACATGGCGCCAACGCCAGGGAATCGGCCAGGGATTGCTGCGCCACGCGCTCGCTGAGTTGCGCGTCGCCGGTGTCGATGTGGTGACGACCTACGGCGATCCGGCATTCTACGGGCACGTCGGATTCGCGCCGATCAGTATTGCCACTGTCCCCGCGCCACTCCCGCTCAGCCAGCCCATGGGGTGGCTCGGTCAATCGCTGACCGGACACCCGCTGACGCAGTTGCAGGGCCCTGCCACGTGCGTCGCAGCGCTGCACGATCCGAGGTTCTGGTGAGCTGCGGAAGCGATCCAGCACGTGCCTGCGGTGACCCACCATCGAGGTGTCGGCGATATGGCAGTGCTGTGGTCGGGGCGCGGCTGCAGCGCCGCACCGCGCCGGCCATGGTTGGGCAGGCTGCTGCCCGGAGTCGCGTGGGGCGCGCATGGTCGCCCATGCAGTCACCAGCGCCGCCGGGCCTATGCCGGCTTCGACAGGATCAGCCATGCCATCACCAGCCAACCCGCCGGATGGCGGGTCGGGCCATGTAGCCAGCGGGCCCCCGCCCATGCGGAGTGTGACTGTGCCATCACTTGCCTCACCTGCTGTCCGACGCCTGCTCGTCTTGTGCTGTGGGCTGATCGCGACGCCGCTCTATCTGGCGACGCTGACACAGGTGCACACCTTCGATGCCCTGTCGTACGTGACCAGCGTCGAGCGCAAGCCCTGGCAGGCGCTGTTCCATCCCCATCATCTGGCGTACGGCCCGATGGGTGCCGCCCTGGCATGGCTGAGCGCCGCGATCGCACCGGGCAGCGGCGCGGCCATACCGCTCCAGGTCGTCAACGCCATCGCCGGCGCATGTGGCATCGCCCTATTCGCCGACCTGCTGATGCGGCTCGCGATTCGACCGGCGGTGGCAGTGGTGTCCGCCGGGATACTCGGCGGGAGTTACGCGTTCTGGTACTACGCCGTCGAAATCGAGGTCTACACGCTTGCGGCGCTCTTCCTCATTCTGGGCATGCGCTTGGTGCTCATGCCGGAGCCGTGGACTACGCGGCGGGCTGCTCTGCTGGGCGTTGTCCATGCCCTCGCCGTGCTCTTCCACCAGACGAACGTGCTGTTTGGCCTCGTGATCGCCGTCGTGGCACTGACGCAGCGCGATCTTCCATGGCGCGGCTGGCTGCGTCGTTGGTCGATCTATGCCGCAGTCGCCAGCGCAGGCATCCTGCTGCCCTACCTGTTCGCCGGTGTCATCGTCAGCGGGTTCGTCACGCCCGATGCGCTGTGGGCCTGGCTGACCGAGTATGCCCGTACCGGATGGTGGGGTGGCGCGCTGTTTGATGGCGCCAGGCTTGTCGAGTTCGGCCGTGGCATCGACATGACGATTGCCGCTGCAGGTGGCGCATGGCTCTGGCTGGCACTCGCGGCGCTGGCGTGCTGGGGCTGGTGTGTCGGCGGCCGGATCGGCACGGTGCTGGCACCATGTACTGCCTGGCTGGTGAGCTACGGGCTGTTCTTCTTTTGGTGGGAGCCAGACAACATCGAGTTCTGGATCGCCAGCCTGCCGCCATTGCTGCTGCTGTGGGCACGCGCAGCCAACGGTGGCGACGTGGGCCGCTGGTCGCTGATGCGCATCGGGCTGGCTGGCAGCATCGTCGTGGGCCTCATCGGCGCCAACGGCGATGCCATCGCGCAGCGTGGCGATGCTGCCCGGGATCTGCAGCGCGTCATCGCACGCGCGCTGGCCGAGCGCTCGACGCCCGCCGATCTCTTGCTCGTCCCCGATGGCCTGCTCGAACTCTATCTGCCCTACTACGAGCGGCGCGAGAATTTCTTGTCGCTGAATCAGGCGCTGTTCGACGCCGACGGCGACTGGCCGCGTGCCTGCGACACCATGCGTGCCCGCATCGAGCAGGCGCTGCATGCCGGCGCGACGGTCATCATCGCCGATGCGGTGCGCCGCCCGCCCGAAGACCTGCTCACACGCCATCGTACGCTTGCCGCCGGGGCGCCCGACGCATGCCTTGCACCGTATCTCGTGCTGCTCGAACCGCTCACGTTGCCGGACATGGTGCCGGGATATGCGGCGCTGCGTCGCGCCGACGCGCTGGCGCTCGGCACTGGCTGGAGTTTTTCCGCTGCACCGCTCGGTTGGCGCCTCGAGCACGCCCGCGACGAAGGTCATCGACAAGGGTGGCACTTCGTCCCCGGCGTCGACCCGGCGCTGCTCAGCCCGCTGCTGTCACTCGATGCCGCACGCGTCAGCGCCATCGAGATTCGCCTGCGCAACCAGACGAACGCACGTGATGCGCAGCTGTTCTACGCCGACACGTCCGGCACGCTCGTCGAAGCGCGTTCGGTGCGCTGGACGCTCGATCCGGCTCGCGGGCCGGTCACCTATCGGCTGGAGCTGGCGGGTGCGCCGGGTTGGGCGGATCGCATCAGTCGCATCCGGATCGATCCTGTGGGGCAGGGTGATGGTGGCACGATGACCATCGAATCGGTGCGCTTCATCATGCGCTGAATCATGCCGGCGCTTCGTAGCAGGCGCGACACCGTGCCTCGTAGAGCTCGAGGCCACCGACTGCAATCGTCGGTGCGGCGCGTGGTGCCGGTCGCCCGTCGATCAGCCGTTGTGAACGGGTGGCATACGCGCCGCAGCGCACACAGATTGCCATCAACTTGTCGACCTGCTCGGCGACTGCCATCAGTTGTGCGAGCGCCGGGAACGGCAGCGCCCGGAAATCCTGATCCAGCCCGGCGACGATCACCCGATGGCCGGCATCGGCGAGCGCCTGGCACACAGCGACGACCCGCTCGGGCGGATCGTCGAGGAAGTGCAGTTCGTCGAGCGCGACAGCCACCGCACCGGCAGGAACCAGCGTCGGAATGTCGTCGACGGTGTCGACGATCTGTGCCGCTACCGACAGCCCGTTGTGGCTCACCAGATTGCCCGGGCGGTAGCGCGTGTCGCGCCGCGGCGTGAATGCGGCCAGCGCCTGGCGCGCGATGCGCACGTGGTTCAGTCGCCGGATGAGCTCCTCGGTTTTGCCACTGAACATGCATCCGCAAATGACCTCGATGCGCCCACTCGCCGACGGCCTGGTCATCACACACTCCCCTTGTATCCGGCGGCCCGCGCGAGCCGGTCTGCTGCCAGTGCACGCCAGCCGACGACGGCGATCGGCGCGAGTGCGAGCAGTGCGCCGAGCACGCAAAGCCAGCCATAGCCGACCGATGCCATGATGAATCCGCTGCTCAGCGCTGCGCTGGCAGCCGAGACATTGACGGCCAGTTCGCTCAGCCCCTGATAGGCGCCCCGTTCGGCGGGCACCAGCGTGTCGGCCAGCAGCGACGAGCCGCCAATATAGCAGAGGTTCCAGCCCCAACCGACAAGGAAGAGCGCGAAGGCGATCCACGGTGTCATCAGCGAGAGCGGCGCCAGCAATGATCCGATGAGCAGGATCAGCGCCCCGGCGACGATGATGGCGTTGCGCCCGAATCGATCAGCCAGATAGCCGGTGACGAACGAGAGGGCGAACATGCCGAATGTGTGCGAACTGAGTACGGCGCCGATATCGCCAAGCCCGTGGTCGTGATGATCCATGTGCAGCGAGGTGACGGTCATCACCAGCACCATCACGACTTGGCCGAAGACCATGGCGGCGACGGCGATCTGCACCTGTGGCACGCCGATGATGGCGGCGAAGCTGCGTGCCGCACGCGGCTCCTCGCCGCTCGCCGCCGCCTCGGCAGCACTCAGCGCCCGCGCGATGTCACGTGGATCCGGGCGCAATCCCAGGCCGAGCAGCACTGCACCGACCAGCAAGAGCACGCTACCACCAAACATCGGTCCGGCGAGTGGTGCGATGCCCCACGTGCCGACCTGCTCGCCGAGCGGCCCGACCAGCATCGGGCCGAGGACCGAGCCGATCGTGCTGGCGAACACGATCGTGCTGATGGCACGGGCGCGCTGATCGATCGGTTGTGCGTCGGCGGCCGCGTAACGCCCCTGGTCGATGGCACTGCGCGATGCGCCGATGAACGCCAGCCCGATGAGGAACAGCACAAAGCTGCCGGATGCGATGGCGATGCCGCCTATCAGCATGCCGACCGTACCAAGCACAAATCCCAGCGTGAGCCCGACACGCCTCCCGGCCGACTGCATCAGGCGGCCGAGCGGGAACGCTGCCAGCGCTGCCCCGATCTGCAGCAGTGTCCCTGGTAGCCCGGCGAGTGCGTCCTGGCCGCTGAGTCGGGCGCCGACGATTGGATTGATGGTGAACGTTGCGATCAGGCCGGCTGATGCCAGGCTCTGGGTGATGAAGAGGATCGCAATCAGCCGGCGGCCAATCGTCGTGGTGTAACGGAGCGTCATACGCCCGTGTCCTTTCCGAACTGTTCGAAACTCATGGCTGCACCACGCTGGCGAAGCCGGTCAACACCGCAGCAACATTGCGCCCCAGCGCATCGACCGCGTAGCCACCCTCCTGGACGAACACCGTCGGCAGGCCGAGTGTGGCGATGCGCGCTCCGATCGGGTGGAAGGCAGCGGCGCTCAGCGCAAAGCTGGCGCCCATCGCGGCGACGGGATCGTCGGCAGCGGTGTCGACACCGAGCGAGACGATCAGTGCCGCCGGCATACGCGCGCCAATGAGCGCCAGGGCGGCATCAAGCGCTGCCAGGTAGCTGGCGTCGTCGGTGCCGGCCGGCAGGACGAGGTTGTGGGTCCAGCCGCGGCCGACGTCTCGGCCGATTTCGTCGGCATATCCGCTGAAGTAGGGATAATGCTCGGCAGGATCGGCATGCAGCGAGACGAACAGCACATCATCGCGCGCTTCGAAGATCTGCTGGGTGCCATTGCCATGATGGAAATCGATGTCGAGGATCGCGACGCAGCGCCCGGCACAGTGCCGACGCAGATACTCGGCGGCGATCGCGGCGTTGTTGAGGAAGCAGTAGCCGCCACACAGATCAGGGCCGGCGTGATGGCCGGGTGGGCGGCACAGCGCGTAGGCTGCCGATGCGCCCGCCTGCACGTGCCGGGCGGCAGTCAACGCAGCATCGGCCGCAGCGCGCGCTGCGGCGTACGTCCCAGCCACGATCGGTGCACTCAGGTCGAAGCTGTAGTATCCCGGTGCGGCGAGTGGCGTCAGGCTGCGGCGCGACATGCCACGCACCGCAAACGTTCCGGGCAATACTGCCTCGGGCGATCCACCGGCCGCGACCCAGCGCCGGTAGGCGTGTGCGAGGTACTCGAGGTACTCGGGGGGGTGTACCGCCCGGATGTGCTGATCATCCCATTGGTCTGGCATGAGGATCGGGCCGAGATTGGCATGGCGCAGCGCGGCCTCGATGAGCGTGGCACGCAGTGGCGATTCGTAGAGTGGCACCAACCGGCCATCGGTGAACTCGTGCGGCGGGTGATGCGACGCGGTGTCGGGCGTCAGGACGGTGATCACGGTGCTGGCTATGCTCCTTTGCGTGCGTACGGCGCCACGACGCCGCCGCGTCGTCAGCGCAGGACCCGCAGTATAGCAGAGCCTGGGGACGTGTGCGACCGGCTGATCGCCATGTGCGGCGGCGCCTGCATCAGGCGTCACTCCAACGCCAAAAATACGCATTTCTCCTTATGGACGCAATACTATTCGTCGTGTAGGATGGGATTGTCAGTCCCGTTGGTCGACCCCGGGTGGCCGCGTGTCGGTGCCTGAGCATGTGCTGTTGTCATGGGCGTGCGGTACCGCTCGCATTGCGCGTGGCATGTACCGGCCGCGTCAGTTGGCGCAGCCGTGGTCGCTTCCCCCGGGGCAGATGCGGATCGATGGCTCACATGAGGTCAGGACGATGAGCGCTGCACCGAATCAACCTGTCGGCGACGGTGATGTGTATGGCGAGGATTTTCCGCAGCTCGCACAGGCCCAGAATGCCGGTTACGACATGGCGGTGATCAACGGTCACAAATATCCTTTGTCGGTGGTCGTCAATGTGCTGCTGGTGATCTATGAGATGCTGGCGGATCCGCACACACGGGCGATCCTGGTGTGGGCGATCGAGATCATCGAAGCGCGGGGCACGACACCCGTCGAACACGATCCGCGATTTGCCCAATATCGTGCGATATTGCGCAAAAATGGCCTGATCATCAGTAACCCCTCCGGTCATGGCGTGCAATTTGTCCCCGAGTTCCACGACATGATCCGGCTCATTGAGCGACAGGTTTCGCTCTACGATCGGCTCGTCGACAACCTGATCGCGCGGCAGTCGCATGACTTCCGCCTCCCGCTGCGCCTCTCGTGGTATGACTCGCGTACTGGAACCTACTCGGATATCGCCGACAAGGACGACTCGGAGTTCCTGATCTCCAGTAGTCTGGTACGGTTTGCCGAGAGTATGCGCTGGTAGTGCTCCGTGCGGCTGGGCTACGCTGCATGTGATCGGGCGACGCCACGAGCCGGCGCAGTCTGCCGTGTCGGCCCATGTGCTGGCTTTCCGTCCGCCGATCGACACCATGGATCCGCGTGTTGCCGATGCTGGACGCTGGGGTGAGCGAACGTCAGCGTAGCCTGACGCTCGGTCGTACAGCGTGTCCCCGCGCGCTCTGACTCGAACGACGGGCCATACCTGCCGGCCAGCGCTTGCCGATGATCTATCCATGCCGCCGTTGCATGTGTGGACACCCGTTGCAGCGACATCCATGGTATAACCGTTGTACCGGAACGGGCACAGGCAGTACTGGCACGAATCGGTGTGCCAGGTCTCCAGCAGCGGGGTGCGTGCTGGCCGTTGGGCCGGGATCGACCACACATGGTTGTGCTGGTCGGCCGACGAGCGGTCCGGCCTGCTGCATCAATGTGTCACAGGAAGGTGACCATGACAGACGACACATCCACGCCGGCCACACGCTACACCGATGCCCTGTGCTTTGCCGCCGAACGGCATCGTTTCCAGCTGCGCAAAGGCTCTGCCATCCCATACATCACGCATCCGGTCGCGGTTGCCGAATTGCTGATGCAGCGTGGCTTTGGCGGCGACATCATCGTCGCTGCGTTGTTGCACGATGTCGTCGAGGATTGTGACGTCACCCTGGATGAACTGGACACCCGCTTCGGTGCCGGCGTCGCCGAACTGGTCGGCCTGGTGAGCGAGCGCAAGCGCGATGATGATGGCAGCGCGCTCCCGTGGGAGCTGCGCAAGCACGAGCAGCTCGCGCACGTTCGTGGCGGCAGCCCGCTGGCAGTGGCCCTGAAGTGGGCTGACGCACTCCACAACGCACAGTCCATACGGCGCGGCCTCGAGCAGATCGGGGCTGATGTCTGGACGCGGTTCAAGGTCGGCCGCACGGCACAGGTCTGGTGGTACCTGTCGGTCTGCGATGTCGTGCGCGAAGCCGGTCGGGGCGATCTCGCCGGCGAACTCGAGCAAGAGGTCGCCGCAATCATCTGGCAAACGTCCGGCCATGAAGCTGGACACATGTCGCCGATCGTGCCGGCAGGCGGGGGAGGCGACGGCTTTGCGCGGCGTTATGCCGATGCGCTGCAGTTCGCCGCAGAACAACACGCCATGCAGGTGCGCAAAGGCTCTGCCATCCCGTATATCACGCATCCGGTCGCAGTTGCCGAATTGCTGATGCAGCGTGGCTTCGGCGGCGACATCATCATCGCCGCGTTGCTGCACGATGTCGTCGAGGATTGTGCCGTCACCCTGGATGCCCTGAGCGCGCGCTTCGGCGCCGGCGTCGCCGAACTGGTCGGTGTGGTCACCGAACAGGAGCCGGATGATGTGCGCAGCGAGCGTCCGTGGCAGGATCGCAAACGCGACCGGCTCGCGAGCATTCGCGCCGGTGGACCAACTGCGGTGGCGTTGAAGTGGGCTGATGCGATGCATAATGCACAAGCTACACTGCGCGACAGCGAACAGCACGGATCCATGGTCTGGACAAGATTCCAGGTGGGCCGCACATCGAAGATCTGGTGGTACCTCTCGATCGCCGACATCGTCCGCGATGCTGGCAGGCCCGACCTCGCCGGCGAACTCGAGCAAGAGGTCGGTGCGATCGTCTGGCAAGGCAGCAGACATGGCGCACCGCACGAGCCGCAACGCTGATGCGAGCCAGTGGCTGCCGATCCGTCACGCGAGCTGCATCCACGTTCGTGTCTGGAGAACCCGCATGACCGAAACGTACGTCATTCGTCCGCTGGCCGCTGCGGATCGTAGCGCATGGGAGCCATTGTGGCAGGGCTACCAGGCGTTCTACCGTGTGAGCATTCCTGCCGAGACGACCGAGGTTACCTGGCAGCGTCTGACCGACGGTGCCGCGCCGATGAACGCACTGGGTGCATTCGTTGGCACCGAGCTCGTGGGGATCGTGCACGTGATCGCCCATCCGTCATGCTGGTTCCGCGAGCCGGTCTGGTACCTTCAAGACCTGTATGTACTGCCAGACCATCGCGGTCACGGCATCGGGCGAGCACTGATCGAGGCAGTGTACGCTCGCGCCGACGCCGCGGGTGCGGCACGCGTCTACTGGCTGACCCACGAGAGCAACACCACGGCCATGGCGTTGTACGACCAAATTGCCGCACGTAGTGGATTCGTCCAGTATCGGCGCGATCGGCCCGGATGATCGATGTCGTGTGCGCTGGGCTTCAGCGGGCGCCCGAAGGAATTGGGTGACCAGCGATCGAGCGACTGAGCCGGGCAACGCCGCGCGCGCTACGCTGTGGTCGGTCGATGAGCGTACGGCCGCGCTCAAGACACGCCTTCAGGCACGTTCGTCGCGCTGCTGCGTGCTCGAGAGGGCGGAGCGGCGCGCTCTGCGGCAAGCTGCATGCGCACGAGCAATAAATGAGGAGCCACCAGCAAACCTGCTGGTGACCCCCGTGTTGGTCGGGGCGAGTGGATTCGAACCACCGACCTCAGCGACCCGAACGCTGCGCTCTACCAGGCTGAGCCACGCCCCGATGCCGACCAACCGAACAGACTGACGGTACCTTGGTGCCGAAGGTGGGAGTCGAACCCACACGAGGTCGCCCTCAACGGTTTTTGAGACCGTCGCGTCTGCCATTCCGCCACTTCGGCGATGCCGCGCAGTATAGCCGAACATGGCGAAAACGTCAAACAGCCCGAATCGCTCATGTCGCGCGCAGCCCCCTGGGACGCTCGGTGCCACGATGTCGTGTGGTACAGCGATGAGCCGCCACACCGAGCATGCGACCGCTGCTTCCAACGGCGCGACGTTGATACACCATCGCACCGCGGCTCCAGTGACGCTGCAAGAGTGTGCAGCGCAGATCCGTCATGGATCTGCGAGCAACCATTGCCGGCGCCACGGCGACACCCCATCGGTGTAATCCGACGATGGTCGCGGCTGCCGTGGACTGCTCGTGCGGCAACGAAGCATGTACCACCGCGCTCTGCGTCACGCGTCGGTGCTGGCCAACCGTGCATGATATTCCGCGTGGCGAGCGCACCCGCGCCGCGTCGCGCAGCCATCCATCCATGCCCGACCAAGGACATGCGAATGCATCGGCATGTGCGACGTCTGGGTACACCGGGGCACGTGACCCACGATGCAACACCCAGTGATGACGTCGGTCGACCAGCTGTTACCTGGTGATTTCGGCAACGTTGTCGCGTGGAGGCACGAGCCGG